>NZ_DBEXAY010000112.1:0-13729 GCF_048170485.1 Victivallis sp.
CTGCGGTGCGCCAACACCCTCGACGCCTGCTGGGGCTACCGCAACGAACGCTACCTTTTCTTCGGCCGGATTGCCGCCCGCGTTGACGATCTGTTTCACCTGATTCCGGCACGGCTGACGCTTCTTGCGGTCGCCATTGCCGCGCCGCTGGTCGGCGGGAGAATTTCCCGCACGCTCCGGACCGGATTCCGCCACCGCCACGACCACCCCAGCCCCAACTCCGCGTGGGGGATGGGCTCGTTCGCCGGAGCGCTCGAAATCCGCCTCGGCGGCCCGACCGTCTACGGCGGAATTCCGGAGCCCTACCCCTTCTGGGGCGACGGCCGGGCGGAACTCACGACCGGCGATCTCCTTCGGGCAGAACGGCTCACCACCGCTTCCACACTCGTATTCTGCATTCTTCTTATCATCGGGGTGTCGCTGTGCAAATAAGACAGATTCTGCTCATCCGCCACTGCGAAGTGCCCGACGAATACCGCGGGCGCTACATCGGTTCGACCGATGTGCCGCTCTCGGAAGCCGGACGCGCCGCCGCGCGGAATCTCGCGCCGCAACTCGCCAGCTTCGCCCCGGAAACGGTCGTTTCCAGTCCGCTCCGGCGCGCCGTTGAGACCGCCGAACTTGCCGCGCCGGGCCGTGAAATCCGGTTCGATCCCCGGCTGACGGAGATCGATTTCGGCGCATGGGAGGCGCTCACCTTTGCGGAGATCGAACAGCGCGCCACGCCGGAGGAGCTCCGCTGCTGGAGCGAATCCCCGGGCGAAATGCGCTTCCCCGGCGGGGAGAGTTTCCCCGCCTTCCGGCGCCGGGTCGACGCGGCGTTCGCCGAACTCTTCGCCGGAACCGCGGGCGAAATTGTCGCCGTCGTCACCCACGGCGGTCCCGCCATGCGGATTCTCGCGACACTGCACCATCTGCCCGCGGAACGGCAGCACGAACTCCTGCCGCCGCGCGGAAGCATCACCGTTCTCAACTTTCATCAGGGAGTGTTCCAGCCATGAAAAACCGTCTCATTCTGGTGACCGGCGGCGCCCGCAGCGGCAAGAGCCTCTTCGCCGAACAGCTCGTCACCGAAACGGCGAGCCGCAAATTCTACCTTGCCACCTGTCCGGTGTTCGACGGCGAACTCGCCGAACGCATCGCCCGCCACCGGGCGCGGCGCGAAGAGGGGCACTGGCAGACCATTGAGGAGCAAATCGACCTCGGGTCCGCCCTCCGTCAGGCGGCGGATTCCGGCGGCGACGGCATTCTCATCGACTGCCTGACGCTCTGGATCAACAACCTCTTCTTCCGGGCGGAACAGGAGAAACGGGAGTTCGGCGAAGCGGAAATGGCCGCCGAATGCGACCGGCTGATTCCCGAACTGCGCGCCTTCCCCGGCATCGTCGTAGCCGTCCTCAACGAGGTCGGTATGGGGATCGTGCCGGAGTCGCCGCTCGCCCGCCGGTTCCGCGACTGTTCCGGGCGCTGCGGCCAGAAAATCGCCGCCGCCGCCGATGCGTTGTATTTCACTGTCTGCGGTATCGCACAAAGGATCAAATAATCATGAAACTGCTCGAAGAAACGCTCCGCTCCATCGAACCGGCCGCCCCCGAATTCCGCCGCCGTGCCGAAACGCGCATCCTCAACTTCGCCATGCCCCCGTGGGCGCTCGGGCGGCTGCTCGACCTCGCCGTCGATCTCGCCGGAATCACCCGCAGGGAAACGCCGCCGGTCGCACGCAAACGGATCGTCCTGATGGCCGGTGACCACGGCATTGTCGAAGAGGGGGTCTGCCCCCAGCCCTCGTCGATCACCGCGCAGGCGGTCCGCAACTTCGTCCGCGGCGGCGGCGGCATCGGGGTGCTCACCCGCGAGGCCGGCGCCGAACTCACCGTGGCCGACTTCGGCGTCGATGACGACCTCTCCGACCTGGTCCGGGCGGGCGTGCTGGTGGACTGCAAGGTCGCCCGCGGCACCGCGAACTTCTCCCGAGGTCCGGCGATGAGCCGCGAGCAGGCGGTCGCCGCACTCGAAAACGGCATCCGCCTCGCCCGCGAACTTGCTCCGGAGACCGACCTCTTCGGCACCGGCGAAATGGGCATCGGCAACACGTCGCCTTCGTCGGCGATCATCGCGGTGCTTTCCGGCGTCGACGTCCGTTCGGTGGTCGGCCCCGGCGCCGGACTCGCCGCCTCGCGGCTCGATCACAAGGCGGAGGTGATCCGGCGCGGCATCGAATGCAACAAGCCCGATCCCGCCGACGGCATCGACCTGCTCGCCAAGCTGGGCGGCTTTGAAATCGGCGGCATCGCCGGGCTGATCCTCGGCGCGGCCTCGCTTCGCAAACCGGTGCTGATCGACGGCTTCATCTCCAGCGCCGGAGCTTTGATCGCGGCGACCCTCTCGCCCGCCGCGCGCGACAGCATGATCCTCGCCCACGGCAGTGCCGAACCCGGCCACCGCATCATGGCCGCCACCCTCGGCAAAAAGCCGCTGCTCGACCTCGGCATGCGTCTGGGCGAAGGGACCGGCGCGGCACTCGCCATGCACCTCGCCGACGCCGCCGTCGCGCTGCTGCGCGAAATGGACTCCTTCGAGCACGCCGACGTCTCCCGGGAGGGGCTCCAATGAGACCGTTTCTTGCCGCCCTCTCGGTGCTGTCGGTCCTGCCGCTCGGGAAATTCGCGGCCACGGAACAGGATCTGAAACGCGCCCTGCCCTTCTTTCCGGTCGCGGGGCTTCTCTTCGGCGCCCTCGGCTGGGGCGCGGCGGAACTTCTCACGCGGGGCTTTCCCCCCGCCGTCGCCGCGATGTTCTGCGCCGTTCTGCCGGAGGCATTGACCAAGGGGTTCCACCTCGACGGTCTCGCCGACACCGCGGATGGCTTCCTCTCCGGCCGCACCCGGGAGCGCAAGCTCGAAATCATGCGCGACAGCCGGACCGGTTCGATGGGAGTCGCCGCCGTCTTCGCCCTGCTCGGCCTCAAGGCGGCCGCCTGCCTCTCGTTCCCGCCGGAGCTCCTGCCCGCCGCCTTCGGCCTATCGCTCCTGGCCGGCCGCTGCGGCCTGCTCTTCCACATCGCCACCAGCCGTTACGCCCGCCCCGACGGGCTCGGCGGCATCTGGTTCCAGATCAACCCGTATCCGGCCCTCGTTCCGGCGACGCTCTTCCCCGTCGCGGCGGGGTGGCTCCTCTTCGGAATTCCTGGCGTCGGCGCGGTGCTGGCCGTGCTCCTCTGCGCCGCGCTCTGGAGTCTCGTGACGAAACGGGTGATCGGCGGCGCAACCGGGGACACCATCGGCTGCAGCGAAGAGTGTTCGGAACTCCTTCTGCTGCTCGCCCTGCTCCTGCTTCTGCCCCGCTGAACCGGCAGAATGGCGGCATGAGACGCGGAAAAATTCACCTTGCGAGGTGGATTTTTTCCCCATCGCCTGTATATTGAATAAAAAGGAGCCGGAACACGTGAAGATCATCCAGTTGATTCCCCGCCTGCCGCGCGCGGCGGAACACGATTTCTTCGCCGCCGTCTGCCGCGAACTGGAGCGTTCCGGCGACACGGTGCGGATTCTCTCGCTCCTCCCCGGCCCGGTCACTCCGCCCGGCGTGCCCTTTTCGGCACTGCCGGAGCGCCTCCTCCCGTGGCCCGGCGCCGGACGCAGCCCCGAACTTCTGGCCGACCTGCGGGAATACTGCCGCGACGCCGATCTGCTCCACCTGCACGGCGCGCTTCTCTACCCGTTGCGCTACGCGGCGGCAATCCGGCGGGAGTTCTCCTGCAAAGTGGCCTGGTCGCCGGGAGAAAGCTGTGGGGGGCTCCTGCGGCTCTGCGGCCCGCTCCGTCGCGCCGCAGTCGATTTTCTGCTCGCCCGCACTCCGGATGAGCAGCGGTGTTTTGCGAACGGCCGGTTTTGCCGTGCGCCGGAAGAAGTTCCGGAGTGGCCCGCATTCTACCGGAAGCTGATCGAGGGGCACCCCCATGACTGAAGAGCGCGAACTCAAACACTCCTTCGCCCCGGTCGCCCGGCCCGACGCACGCTTTCTGATCCTCGGGTCGCTCCCCGGCGAGGAATCGCTGCGGCAGGCTCAGTATTACGCCCACAAGCGAAACGCATTCTGGCGCATCATGGGCGAACTCTGGAATTTCGATCCGGCCCTCCCCTACGCCGAACGGCTCGAGGCGCTGATGCTTCACCGGATTGCACTCTGGGATGTGGCCGGTTCCGGCTTCCGCCCGGGCAGTCTCGACAGCAACCTCAAACTTGAACGCCCCAACGACATTCCGGCTTTGCTGGCGCGCTGCCCCGGCATCCGGAGGATCGGCTGCAACGGCGGGCGCTCCTATGAACTCTTCCGCCGCTGTTTCCCGGAACTTGTCCGGACCCCGGCGCTGGAGGTCGTGCGCCTCCCCTCCACCAGCCCGGCGGCGGCGCTCTACTCGTTTGAAACCAAACGGGAAGCGTTCCGCCGCTTCTTCGCCGGAGGAGACGCCGCCCGATGAGTTTTCACCTCTACACCGGCAACAAGCTCGAACGTCTGGCGGAGCTCTACCTCGACGCGGTGTTCCGCCACCCGCCGGCGGATCCCTTCACCCCGGAAACCATCGTCATCCAGACCCAGGGCATGGCCGACTGGCTGACCCAGTTTCTCGCTGCAAACGGCGGCATCGCCGCCAATCTCGAGCTGCCCTATCTGGAGAATTTCGTCCGCCGCACCATGCTGCAGTGTTTCGACCCGGCGACGGCGGCGGCGTTCCGGCGCGACAGCGAACTCTTCTCGCAGGAGGTGATGGCGTGGCGGCTCGCCGCTTTGCTCGAGGATGAGGCGCACCGCGTCCCGGAACTCGCCCGCTACCTCACCGGCGACGCCAGAAAACTCCTCCAGCTCGCCGCCAAAATCGCCGGACTCTTCGACCAGTATCAGGTCTACCGGCAGGAGGAACTGCTCCGCTGGGCCGCGGGCGAAAGGGGCGCCGAACGCCACCTCTGGCAGAGAAATCTCTACCTCGCCCTGCGCGAAAACGGCGCGGAAGGGCGGGAATTCTATTTTCAGAAGTTCTTTCAACTGAACGCCGCGGGCAGACGGGTTCCGGAACGGGTCAGCGTCTTCGGCGCCGGAGCGATGCCGCCGATCTACCTCGGGTTCTTCCAGCACCTTTCGCGTTTCCGGGAAGTGAATTTCTTCTACCTCAACCCCTGCCGGGAGTACTGGGGCGAACGGCCGGCGAAGATCTCCGACGCCGAATTCGACCAGAATCCCCTGCTCGCCTCGTTCGGGCGGCAGGGACGCGAATTCTTCAACCGGGTGATCGAACTCCACGAACTGTGCCACACCGTGGAGGAGACCGCCTTCGAAGAGTATGTTCCCGGCGGCGAGGCCGGTCCGGAATACCCCTCCTACACGATGCTCACCGCACTGCAGGAGGACATCCTCTCGCTCCGGCTCCGGCGGCCGGACGGCGACGGCTTTCTGGTCGGCAAACCGCTCGCGATCCCGCCGGGCGACCGTTCGGTGCGGGTGTTCAACTGCCACGGCATCCGCCGCGAGGTGGAGGTTCTGCACGAACAGCTGCTCACGCTGATGAACGGCAAACTCGATTCCGCCCCGCCGCAGCCGCGCGAAATCATCGTCATGGCGCCGGACATCAACCAGTATGAACCCTACATCCGCGCGGTGTTCGACCAGGGGCCGCTGGCCGGGGAGTACTCCATCTCCGACCGCAGTCTCCGCTCCGCCGGTCAGCTCGCCGACACCTTTCTCCGACTGCTCGAACTGCCTGCGGAGCGCTTCGAAGCATCGGAGGTGACCGCACTTCTGGACCAGCCCGCACTCCGGGCACGGTTCAACATTCCGGAGGAGGCCCTCGAAACCATCTCCCGCTGGACCGGCCGGGCCGCCATCCGCTGGGGATTCGACGCGGAGTCCCACCGGAAATTCTGCGGCGTGCCGTTCGAAGAGTTCACCTGGAGCCAGGGGCTGGATCGGCTTCTGCTCGCCTTCGCCATGACCGAAACGCCGGATTCCGAGGCCGCCGAAGGCCTCCGGGAACTCGGGGCGATTCCGGAGGGAGAGGCGGATCTGCTCGGCAACTTCATCCGTTTCGTCCGCCAGCTCGCCGCGCTCGGCCCGGAACTCGCCCGCCCCTGTTCCCCCGCCGAATGGCAGACCCGGTTCAACCGGATTCTCGACAGTTTCTTTCTCTCCAGCCGGGAGACGGCGGCGGAGCTGGCGGCACTGCGCGCCAGTTTCGCCGCGTTCGCCGAAACCGCGGCCACAGCCGGATACAATCGCCCGATCCCGGTGGACGCCGCCGCCGACCGCCTTGGTTCCGCCCTCGAAGAACCGGTCCGGGGAGCCAGTTTTCTGCGGGGGAAGATCACCTTCTGTTCGCTGGTGCCGCTGCGGAGCATCCCGATGCAGGTGGTCGCCATCCTCGGCCTCAACGAAGGGAAGTTCCCCCGGCGGGAAAACAAGCTCGGTTTCAACGTGCTGGCCACCCCGCGCCCGGGCGACCGCTCCCGGCCGGCAGAGGACCGCTATCTCTTTCTCGAAGCGATTCTCTCCGCCCGGCGCAACCTTCTGCTCTTCTATCAGGGCAGAAGCCTCAAGGATGGCTCCGCACTCCCGCCCGCGGTGCCGTTGACGGAATTTCTCAACTGCATGCAGCAGAGTTTCCCCGGCTTTCAGGTGAGCGAAACCAGACTGCAGGGGTTCCATCCGGACGGGTTCCGGCCGGACTGCGGCCTCGATCTGCGCTCCTACTCCGCCGGGAACTGCCGCGCGGCGGCCGCCCTCGCCGGAGCCGCCGCCGCACCGCCGCCGTCACAGACCGGCCGACGCCCCGCGCCGCTGCCGCCGGAACCGCTGCCGGAGTCGATTCCCCTCGACGAACTCGAGCAGATGTTCTCCAACCCCTGCCGGTGGTTTTTGAAAAACCGGGCGGGCACCCGGTTCCTCGAAGAGGAGCTGACGCTGGCGGATGACGAACCCATCGTGCTCGACCCGCTGGAACACTACCAGCTCCGCACGGCAATCGATCAAGCCCTGAACCGGCAGGAGGACCCGGCGAAGCTGAAACGCTCTCTGCTCCGCGGCGGCCGACTGCCGCTGGGCGAAAACGGCGAACTCCTCTTTTTGCAGACGCTGGAGACGATGAAACGCTGCCCCGCCCCCTGGCGCGAGGAACGGCTGCCCGGCCCGGATCACCGCATCCTCATCGATCTTGCCGTCGGCGGCACCCGCCTCACCGGCATCGCCGACGGCGACGCCCTCCGGCGGGAACACTGGTTCCGCCGCTGTTCGGGCATGACCTGGACCAGTCTGGTCTCACTGCATCTGCGGCACCTTCTGCTCAACGTGCTCTTTCCGGAAGGGGTGGTCTCGTTCGCCCTCTTCTTCGAACACAAAACGTTCTGCGAACGGACCATTCCGCCGCTGCCCGCCGCAGAGGCGGAAGAAAAACTGTTGCGGTTACTCGAATCGTTCCGGGAGGGAATGCGCCGCCCCCTGCCGGTGTTTGCCAGAGCCTCCGCGGCCTACGCCGATTCCAAAAAACGAAGCGATGCAGAGCGGAAACTCGCCGCCATCAAAGAGTTCCGTTCCTCCCGTCAAGCCGACCGCCCCGGCGATCTCGACGATCCGGCCATCGCCCTCTGTTTCAATGAGGCGGATTTCAACGATCCGGCGGTGTTCTCTGAATTCGCCCGGCTGACGGATGAGCTCATGCCGCCACTGCAAAAGGAGATCTCATGAGCACCCCCGCCGCCACCGCAAACAACAGCTCCTCGCTCGACTGGCCGCTCGACGGCATCAATCTGGTCGAAGCCGCCGCCGGAACCGGGAAGACCTACAACATCGAAACCCTCGTGCTCCGGCTCCTGCTGGAACGGGCGTTGCCGATCACCTCGCTTCTGGTGGTGACCTTCACCGAAGCCGCCGCCGCGGAACTGCGCACCCGCATCCGGAAACTGCTCCTCCAGTGCTTCGACCACCTCGTCAACCGTCAGCCGTGCGACGACGACCGGATTCCCCTGCTGCTCGACCGCATCGACGCCTGGAACCGACCGGAACCCGCCGACCTGCTCCGGCAGGCGCTGACCGACTTCGACGACGCAGTCATAAGCACCATCCATGGATTCTGCTCCAGAGTGCTCAAGGAGAATGCTTTCGAAAGTGGCGTCCGCTTCGAGAACAACGTCGAGAGCGACTGCGATGAGCTGCTCCGGCAATGTTCGATGGATTTTTACCGGAAATATTTCTACGCGCCGGAACACGCCGTCCTTCTGGCCGCGCTCGGCACTCACCTCAAACTGACCCCCGAAGCGTTGTTTCAGGTCGCGCAATACCGGGTAAAACGGGAGTCGCTCACGTTCCGCGCCTCCGTTCCGCTGAGGGAAACGGAAACGATCGGCGAACGGCTCGACCGGCTGGCCAGGCAACTCGAACGGCTCCGCACCCTGCCGGAACGTCTGCCGGTCGAGGAGTGTGCGGGATTCCTCAAAAAACCGTTCCGCAAGGAGGATTTCGACCTCTACAACGCGGCTCTGGACGCGTTCCGCCGCACCGGGGCGGCGACGCCCGCACTTCTGGAAACCCTCTCGCTGTTCCGTCGCGACACCCTCGAAAACAGTCTCAGCAAGGGGGGCGGCAAACCGGCCCTGCTCGCGGCCGCGCTCGATACGCCGGAAATGCGGATGCTCGATGAATTTTCCAACGAGCTCGAAGGCTTCCGCGCCCTCTTCCTGCTCCGCGGCGCCGAATTCGCCTTCCGGCGGCTCGAAGAGCTCAAGCGCGATCGCAACCTCATGACCTTCGACGACATGCCACGGCTGGTCCGCGACGCGCTCGATCTCCCCGGCAGTCCGCTGGCCGGACAGCTCCGCCAGAAGTTTTCCGCCGGAATCATCGACGAATTTCAGGACACCGACCCGGTTCAATACCGCATCTTTCAGAAGCTCTTTGTGGAAGCGGAACCGCAGAAGACCCTCTTTCTGGTCGGCGATCCCCGCCAGGCGATCTACTTTTTCCGCGGCGGCGATCTCGCGACCTACCTCCGCGCCCGGAACGACGTGGAGCCGGGCCGCGTCTATTCGCTCGACACCAACTACCGCTCCTCCCCCGGCATGATCCGGGCGGTCAACCGCATTTTCGGGCGGGAGCACAACGCCCCCTTCGCCGTTCCTCCGGAGGTGCTGACCCTGCCGGAGATCCACGCCCCCGGCAACGGGGAGGCCGGTGAGGAATCCTCCCCCTCCCCGCTCCGGATCTACCGCGATCCCGAGCTTCACACCGAGAGCTGGCCGAAGTACTGCGCCGAACTCGCGGTGAGAATGCTCAACGCTCCGGAAGCGGCCCTCCCCGATCCGGATGACCGGACCAGCTCCCGACGGCTCCGCCCCGGCGACATCGCGATTCTGGTGCGGAACCGGTACGAGGCCGCCGCCATCCGTCAGGCCCTCGCCCTCCGCGGCATCGCCACTGTGTTCACCCGCAGTGACTCCATCTACCATGCCCCGGAGGCCGGAGAACTGCTCACCTTTCTGCAGGGGGTCGCCGCCGGAAGTGATTCGCGCCGGATCATGAACGCCCTAAGCACTCCGGTCGGCGGCTGTTCGCTCGATCAGCTGCTCCGGCTCCAGCAGCCGGAGGGGGAGGAGGAACGGCTCGCCCTCCAGCAGAAGTTCCGGATTCTGGCGAAAGAGTGGATCGAAGGATCCTTTCTGAAAATGTTCACCCGGCTGCTCCGGGAGTTCGACGTCGCGCCGCGGCTGCTCGCCCTTCCCGGCGGGGAGCGGCAGGTCTCCAACCTGCTGCAGCTGGGGGATCTGCTCCAGCAGGAGAGTTTCCGGCGCGGGCTCGGCATGAACGCACTGATCCGCTTCCTCGCCGGAAAGATCGAGAATCCCGGCGACAAACAGCCGCCGGAGGAGGAGCTTCAGCAGCTCGAAACCGAACGGAGCGCGGTGAAGATCATGACGCTGCACGGCAGCAAGGGGCTGGAATTCCCGGTCGTATTGCTCCCGACCCTCTGGCTCTGCGTCGCCTCCTCGAACCGGTCACAGCAGCACGGCCCCTATCACAACGACCGGGGCCTGCTGGAATACGACCTGAGCGATTCGCCGGAAACCCGGTGCGCGGAGCAGAACGAGCGCATGCAGGAACAGCTCCGGCTCGCCTATGTCGCCCTCACCCGCGCCAAGTACCGCTGCGCCCTCTTCTGCGGAACCCACGGCAGAACCCGGCCGGAGGATTCCCCCATCGAATGGCTGTTCCGCATGAAGAACGCCGGGCTTGAGGAGCTGAAGGACTGTGCCGGGAGCACCCACGCCCGGCGCGACCTGCCGCTGGAGATTCCGCCTGAAATGGCGGAGCCGCTCCCGCCGCTCACCGGAGAGATTTACCATCCAGACGCCGAACCAGCGCCGGAACCGGTTCTCGTGGAGTGGGGAAATGCCGTCACGCCCGGCTGGATCTGCGCCAGTTACTCGAAACTCAAACCGGCGGACGACACGCCGGTACCGCCGCTGGAGAGTCCGGCGGCCGATTATGACGACGAACTCCCCGGCGACGCTCCGGCGGAAGAGGCGGACGACGCCGGACCTTTCGCCCTCCCCGGCGGGAAAGAGGCGGGGAACGCCATCCACAAGACTCTCGAAATCATCGACTTCTCCATCAGCAAAGAGGCGGTGCGCGGCGCGGTGACTCCTCAGCTGGAGATCCACGGCCTGCTCCGCGACCCGCTCCGGCGCGAGACGGTGATTGAATCGGCTTCGGAACTGATCTGCAACGCGCTTCATTCGCCGCTCCCGGCAGGAGACGGCACCAGCTTCACCCTGTCGGAGATTCCGGCGGAAAAACGGCTCTCGGAGCTGGAATTCACCTACGCCTTTCACCGCGCCTTCACCACCGGCGATCTCAAGCGGCTGCTCGACGGGTTTCTCCGCGAACGGTTCGGCGCGGTCGAATATCCGGAGTGGGAACGGGCGGTTTCCGGCGGATTTCTCAACGGAATCATCGACCTGGTGTTCGAACACCGGGGGAAGTTCTACATCGTCGACTGGAAAACCAACCGCGCCGGCAACGACCTTGCCAACTTCTCCCCGGAAAAACTCCGCCGCGAAATGTGGCACACCTTCTATTTCATGCAGTATCTCATCTACACCGTCGCCTGGGTCAAATACCTTCGACAGCGTCTCGGCCGGTTCGAGGAAACGGACTACCGCGACCGCTTCGGCGGTGTGTTCTATCTCTTTCTGCGCGGCCTCTCACCGGAAGTCCCCGGCCGCGGCGTCTACTTCGACAAACCGGAGTTCCGGCTGATCCGGGAACTGGAGGCCGTCATCGGGTAACGTATGAATCAGGACATCGCCGCACTCTCTTCCCAACTGGCCGCCACCGGCGAATTCAAGGCGATCGATCTGGAATTCGCCGCCGGAATGCTCCGGCTCTGCGGCACGGATTCCGCCCCGGAGCTCTTCCTCGCCGCCGCACTCGCCTGCCGGGCGGTCCGTTCCGGACACAGCTGCTGTCTGCTCGAAGAGTGGGCGGAAAAACTCCTCCAGCCCGCCACCGGCACGCCCCTCCGTCTGCCCGGATTCGATGCGTGGATCGATGCGCTCCAGCGCCCGGAATACGCCGCCGCATTCCGCCGCACCACCGGGAACATGGAGACTCCGCTTCTGCTCGACACAGGAGGGCGGCTCTATCTGCAGCGCTGTTACCATGCGGAGGCGGTCGTCGCCGACGAGGTTCTCCGCCGCCATCAGCAGGAGCCCGCCATCCCGGAACTTCCCGCCGGACGGCTCCCCCGGCTGCTGCGCAATTTCCGCACCGCCCCCCCGGGCGAACCGGACTATCAGCAGATCGCCGTCTGCGCCGCACTCGCCAACTCCTTCACCGTCATCACCGGCGGCCCCGGCACCGGGAAAACCACCGTCGTCGCCGCGCTGCTCGCCCTCGAGCTGGAACGCCGTCCGGATCTGCAGATCGCCCTCTGCGCCCCCACCGGCAAGGCGCAGGCGCGCCTGCGCGAATCGCTCCTGCAGGACGGCGCGAAACTCGCCCTCGACGACCATCCGGAAATCCGGCAGAAACTTGCGGAACTCCCCGCCTCGACCATCCACTCCCTGCTGCGCCCCGATTTCGAGACAGGCGGATTCCGCTTCAACCGCGAACACCCCCTGCCCTGCGACCTCATCGTCGCGGACGAGTGCTCGATGATTCCGCTCTCGCTGATGGCCGCGCTCCTCGAAGCGCTCAAGCCGGACGCCAGGGTGGTACTGCTCGGCGACAAGGATCAGCTCGCCTCCGTGGAGTCCGGCGCCGTGCTCGCCGACCTCTGCGACAGCGCCGAGCGCAACGCCTTTTCTCCGGCGGTCCGCCGGTTCGCCGAACTTCAGACCGGCATTCTCCCCGACGCGGTCACCCGGAACCTTCCGCTCTCCGGCGCCGTCGCCGAACTCGTCCGCAACCACCGTTTCGCCAACGCGCCGCAGATCGGCAAAATCAGCACCGCCATCCGCAATCTCGCCGACGGGAAAGCCCCGGAACTCGCCGCCGAAATCGCCCGGCTCGACTGCCCGGACTTCCGCACCCGACCGCTCTCCCCGGTCTCCTTCGAGGCGGAACTCGCCGCCGAAATCAGCCGTCCGGAGCCGGATGGAACCGCCTTCCGCGATCTGAAGCGACTCGCCGCCGACGGCGGAGACGCCGCGCTGGAGACCGCCTTCCGCCAGCTCGACGCCTTCCGCATCCTCGCCGCGGTGCGCAAAGGTCCGTACGGAGTCGAACAGCTCAACGAACTCATGCGCCGTCTCACCGGCCTCGAAGCGGACTATGCGCCGGGACTGCCGCTTATCATGCTCAGAAACGATCCGGAAACCGGCCTCAGCAACGGCGACATCGGCATCGTCTGGAAATCCGCCCGCCATCCCGGCAGCATCGAAGTGCGCTTCCCCGGCCGGGCAAACGGATTCCACCCGGTCGAACTGCCGGAACACGAGTGCGTTTTCGCCATGACCGTCCACAAATCCCAGGGGTCGGGATTCGACCGGGTTCTGCTGGTGCTCCCCGATCAGGAGTCGCCGGTTCTCACCCGGGAACTGCTCTACACCGGCATCACCCGCGCGAGACGCCGCGTCGAACTCCGGGCGGAGGAATCGATCCTCGCCGCCACCCTCGCCAACCGGACCATCCGCCGTTCCGGCCTCGCCGCCCGGCTGGCCGAACGCGCCGGACGTCTTCAGTAACTCCGGCGGCAGCGGGCCGCGCTCAGCGCGATTCCCAGCATCAGACAGCAGCCGATGAGCGAACTGCCGCCGTAGCTGATGAGCGGCAGCGTCAGCCCGGTCGGCGGTAGAAGACAGAGATTCACGCTGATGTGCACCAGCGACTGAATTCCGATCAGCGCCGCCGCTGACAGAATGTAGAGCCGGGCGTCGAACTCCAGATCGAACCGGTTCGCCAGCACCACCAGCGACGCGATCAGCAGGGCAAAGCCGAGGTAGACCGGCAATGTGCCGAAAAATCCGAGCGTCTCCGCCATCGTCGCAAACGCCGAATCGTTGTAGGAGAGCGGCAGATAAGCGTTGCTCCAGACGGCGTGCCCGAGCTTCTCCCCGAAGAACTGCCCGCGCGCAATGGCCAGCTCAAACTGCCGGACATGCCAGCCGCTGCCCAGCGGATCCAGTTCCGGTTGAAACAATCCGGTAATCCGCCGCCAGGCGTAGGGGTGGCTCCAGACGAAAAGCGC
>NZ_DBEXAY010000113.1:0-3818 GCF_048170485.1 Victivallis sp.
TCAAAGATATGGATTTAATGTCGGAGCGGATAAATTCTCGCTACTGACAATAGACAACGGAAAAAACAAGCATTATGCGCCTATCGGGATGGACATTGATTTTCCCAAGCCAAAAATCTCACTCCGACAGGCTGCTAGCCAACAGGAAAAACAGAAAAATGTCATGCGATGTCATCTATTTCGGGTCGGACGGAAAAACTCCGATCACGTCGGAGGTTACCCCGGAGAACGGTTGGATCCTCTCCGGAAACTCGGCGGAACACCCTGCTCTGGGACTGGCATTCTCCCGGATCGTCACAGAAAAGGACGGCATGACCGAAATCCGGATTCCACGCGACTCGCTCCGGGAAACCGGCGGAATCCGCTTCAAGGCCATTCTGCCGGATGTCGGCACGATCTCCGGACGGGAGGGAGACGGTTCCGCGCTGATCTTTCCGCAGGAGCACGGCTATCTCTGCCGCTGTGAAAACAAGGCATCACGGGAGTTTTTCTTCCCCATCTTCAACCGCAGTCAGGCGCAGTGCACCATGGCGCTGTGCGGCGTCGTCCGGAAACGGGAAACGATTCTGCAGATTCTGGAGGACGGCCGGTTCGACGCCGAGTTCCGGATTCGATTCAACTTCGGACAGGAACAGCTCTATTCGATGGATGCCGCGTTCCTGCTGCGGGACGAGATGGACGAATCCCTGCCGGAATACGACTGTGTGCTCCGGCGTAAGGAACTCGCACCGTCATGGCAGGCGGCAGCCCGCTTCTACCGGGAGTATGTGCGGCGCTGCCGGGGCATCCGGCTTCTGTCGGAGAAACTGGAGAACAACCCGGTGCTTCAATATGCGGTCCGGGCAATCAACGTCCGCTTCCGCATGGGGGTGAAACGCCTCCCCTGTCCGGTACCGGAGCAGACGCCGGAGACCGAGCCGCCGATGACCGTATTCATGACCTTCGACATGGTCGGAGAGGTCGCCCGTGAAATGCACCGTCAGCAGGTCGGCCCGGCCGAACTGAATCTGGTCGGCTGGCACCATGGCGGCCACGACGGCGCCTTCCCGAAGCTCTTCCCGGTGGATCCCCATTTCGGCGGCGAAAAGGCGATGGTGCGAAACATTCGGGCCGTCGCGAAACTCGGGTATCCGGTCAGCCTGCACGACGAGTACACCGGTGCGTTCAGCCTCGCCGCCGCGTTCGGCGAGTTCGATATGAACGACGTTGCCCGAAGGCTCGACGGCTCGATGCTCGATACCGGCGTGCTGCTCGCCGGGGGACTCGCCTACCGGACCTGCCCGAAGCAGATCTTCCGTTATGCGAAACGGAACTTCGACCGTGCCGCGAAGCTGCCGATCCGGGGGTCCTATTACTGCGATGTCTCCTCGATCATCACGCTGCACAAGTGTCACCATCCGGATCACCCCGCCAGCCGGGCCGAAGCCGCCGCCTGCTGGGAAAAACTCTCGCAGATGCAGCACGACTACTTCGGGTCCAGCTGGTCGGAGGGGGCCAAGGAGTTTGCCTTCCCGGGTCTTGACCGGGCCTATCTGGTGGGGGGGACGATCGACCGCAGACGCCCGAACATGGGGCTGGATAAAACCCTCGGCGACTTTGATCTCTTCGACGAGGAGATTCCCTTCTTCGAGCTCGCCTATCACGGCACGCTCACCTACAACTCCTATCGGGAAAGCGTCAATGCCATCCGCGGTGAAACCGTCTACCTGCGTAACTTCGCCTATGGCGGCACCCCCCTCTTCTACTACCACTGCATCTTCAATCCGGAGTGGTGCAACAAAGGGTACGGCTGGGACAACGACCGCTTCCGTTACACCACACGGGAGAATCTCCACCGGTGTGTCGCCTGGATCAAAGAGGCTTCCGATGACAATCAGCGGGTGGCTGACCTTCAGACCGCATTCATCGATGATTATCTCCGCCACGGAGACAATTTGACTCAGACTCTCTACTCCAACGGCAGAAGCGTCTGGGTCAACTATGCGGACTCCGCCCGGAGAACTCCATCCGGGCAGCTCGTTCCGCCCCGCGATTTTCTGGTGGAGTAAATCCATTTCCTTCCGGAAAACTGAAACTATCCCCCCTCCCTGCGTGCCTGTTTCGGCACGCTTTTTTTCTCTTTTTTTCCGACAGGCTCTTGACATCTCCGCAATTTTTGGGTATAATATAAACAGAAAACTATCTAGATATAAAACTATCAACCTTTACTGGAGGCGGAAGCGTGGGAACTCCGAAATATGTCCAGATCGCCGAGGTGCTGCAGCGGCGGATCGCACATGGCGACTATCTTTCCGGCGCGCTGCCCGGGGCTCCGAAACTGATGCAGGAGTTCGGAATCAGCTACATGACCACCCGGCAGGCGATGCAGAAACTGATCGATGACGGCACCGTGATCCGGGCGGCCAACGGACGGCTGGAAGTGCCCGGCGCTCCGGGAGAATCCCCGAAGCTGCGGGTCGCCTATCTCCACCACAGCGCCATCTCTCTCGCCGACAAATGGCGCAACGCCATCTCCGGTGCCGCACGCAAATACGGCTGCAGTTATCAGGATGTCCCCTTCCATTACAGCGACGATACGGTCGTTTATGAAACGCTCGATCAAAATTTCGATCTGATTTTCTTCAACATCAGCCCGCTCCAGCCGCTGCTGCTGGAGAAACTCCGCCGCATCAGCGACCGGGTGGTCTCGCTCTTCGCCGACCTGACCCGCTACGGCATCCGCTGTTTCGACGGTATCAACATCGAGGCGATCGGGCATCTGGTGGAATTCCTCCACCGGCGCGGCTGCCGCCGGATCGACTTCTTCACGGTGGAGCCGAGTCTCACTCATCCTTCTCCGCGCTAGGCCCCGTGGGAACGGGCTCTGAAACAATACGGCTGCACCGGCATGGCGTGGGACAACCGGGTCACGCCGCCGGAACCCTCGTTCTTTCATGCGCTCCATTACGCCGATCAGCTGGTTCGCGCGGGGAAGCTCGACGAAGCCGATGCGATTTTCTGTACCTCGGTCGAGGCATCCCGCGGCGTGATCCGCGCACTCGCCGACCACGGGATCCGGGTGCCGGAGGATATCGCCGTGGTCTCCTTCGGCAGTCCGGAACAGGCCTGCTTCAACACCCCGTCGATCACCATCGTGAATACCCCGGACCTGATGCCGCTGGTCAGCAAAATTTACGAACACTACCTCGGCATCCATCCCGCTCCGGAGCGTCTCTACTACCGTTTCGAGCTGGAGGAGCTCTCGCCGGAAGAGGTGCTGTGGATCGGATAATTCACCGCGGCGGATTATCATCGCACCGCCGGGCGGAGGAGTCGGCTTTCCGGACCATCCGTGACCTTCGCGGCACACGATTCCATACCGGCCGGCCTCCCGCCGACACTCTGCGGTTTGCCCCGAAAACTGGACAACTTGACTTGGTGTAAAATGCCCGTAAAGTAACTTGGAAAAGGGTATGCGCCCAGCGAGACCCATGGTGAGGAGGAAGTATATGCCCAGTGAGCCCCATGGTGAGGGGGATATCGCGGTGGAGCTTTGGAAAAAATTAGAGCCAGGAGAAAAATGATGCCGTCTGGCGTTTGAGCGCCAGACGGCATTCCCCGCTTCATAATAATGAGCCTGAGCTTATTGACTATTTTGCTTCTCCCTTGGGGATCAGAGAATCAATCTGCTCTGCCGGAGTGGAATTCAAACGCGGCAGAACGTCTTCGAGCCACTTGCGAAAGCAGATGCCGTTCGCTTTGCATGTTGCGGCGAATGAATACAGAATTGCGAGCCGCTGCCCACCGGCTTCACTTCCGGCAAAGAGACAGTTCTTTCG
>NZ_DBEXAY010000114.1:0-16798 GCF_048170485.1 Victivallis sp.
TTTCTTTTCGGCGATGATTGCCGCAGGCATGATGTCATTCGGCATTGGATGTGCTTCTGCGGGAGCCAATGACGATACGGCGGCGGCTGTCGCAAAGACAACTCAGGCGGTTTCGGTCGCAAAGAAGAGCTGCAAGGGCGGCGAGTGCTCGAAGAAAGCTGTGCAGGAGAAGAGCTGCAAAGGCGGTGAGTGCTCGAAGAAGGCTGCCAAATCGGTGCAGGCAGTGAAGAAATAGCCGCAATCAATCAGATTGGGTGGATATCTTGGGAAGAGAAAAAGCGGAAACGCACTCTCCCTGCCGCATGTCCGCGGCAGACCCCTCCGCGGACATGCGTTTTTCAAGGGAAATAATGTCAGAAAGGGAAAATGATGAACGGAATATCGCGATCCAGATTTACATTGATAGAACTCTTAATAGTTATTGCAATAATTGCACTCCTTGCCGGCATGCTGATGCCCGCATTGAATAAAGCACGGGAATCCGGAAAAAAAGCCAGTTGTACCGGAAATTTGAAGCAACTGGGTTCCGCGGCTGTACTCTACAGTGCGGATTATGATGACTGGATGGCCGGTTGTACCGGTGGCTGGTGCTGTGCCCGGGGAACCTGGGTAGCTAAAAACGTGAGCCAGCAACGGGTTGATTTACGTACTGCAGGACTGATTACACAGTATGCAAACAGCCTCAATGTCAAATGTTGCCCGTCAGTTGCCTCCATGGCGATTGCCCAGCTGGGGCCGCAGGAGGCGACTCCGGAAATCGCGACAGACTCGTCTGTGGGAGTTTGTCGGGGGGGCGGTTACGGCATGAACACCATGTTCGGATTCAGAAACGGAACGAGTGGAGGAAATTGTACTTCCGGTTACGCGAAAGTCAGAGCCACCGCCATTCTCAATCCCAGCAAGGCGGTTATGCTCAGTGATACCATTGAGCAGAAAACGTCGGGAGGAGAGGTTTTTCAAGTCTATCCTTATTATCTTCAACCGCGTAACGGAAGCGAAGTACCCGGTGTCGGCGGACTTTTCAGCAACGTGGCTACCCAGCACTTCCGCCACAACGGCACTGCAAACGTCACTTGGGCTGACGGACATGTTTCTCCGGAACGGATCGGTGAATTCGATGACAGCGGCTTTGCACGCAGCAATGTCGTCGGCTGGCTGGGGACGACAGATGCCTGGTATTGTTTGACCCGGTCGGATTTCGAAGCGCTGGATCTTACTCCGGGGGAATATGAATAGGTCGTTGCATCATGGAAAAGTTCAATCGCCGCTATTTGTTTTACGGAATAAGCTTTCTGGCGCTTTTCATACTGGCGTTATGGGTGTTTTACAAGCCATCCTATCTTGATGAACTGAGGCGGATGGAGAAGGTGGAACAGGGAACGGAAGAGCCGCTGGAAACGGTAAAAAAAGCACTGGAAGAGATAAGAAAACGCGACTGGGGAAAGCTCTATGCACTCATGCTGGAGTGGGATCGTAGCGATTTTGAGGAAATGTACGTGAAAGGACTTTTCTTGCGCGAAGAATTTCACCCGGCGGAGCCAACCGGTTGCGCCAGACTGATTCATTCTCACCGTCCCGACAACATTTCCGTTTTTGTATTCAGCGAACCGAGAAACGAGACTTATCAATTCAGCCTGCGCAGAGACCGGCAGGGGAAATATAAGATACGAAACATTTCTTTGACCGAATGATCAAAAAAGCGGAGACATGGCAACAATGAAACTGCTCATTCCAATTCTGATGCTTCTGATTATCACGGCAATCTGGCTGTTTCTGCCGGGCGATGCGGAGGAGCTGGTGCTCGCCGAACAAGTGGCGGTGCCGGTTACTGTGGAACAGGCGGCGTTTATGGAGAAAGTATTGAAAGCAATCGAAAAACATGATCTGGATCAACTTGTGCGCATGACTTACAGGCCGGATGAATTTACTCTTTCCACGTATAGGGAAGGAGTGTTTGCAGAAAAAAATTTCTGTCCGGCAGTAATCACCGGAGCGGTCAAGCTGAAGAAAAGCAGCCGTGACGTCACTTCGGTTCTGGTGAAGAGCGAACCGCGCGGACGGGTATACCAGTTCAGCCTGATTTCAAAGGAAGGCGTTTGGGCGATCAAATCGATTTCCGAGGAACTATGACCGGGGCGCGGCATCGGAAAGGAGGAGGGACGGCGAAGTAGAATCCTTTTCTCTCTTCCGGTTCCTGCGAAGTACGTTAAGTGATTTTTCATTATGAAAAGAGGGTGTATCGCCGGTTCCCGGGCGGATTCGGAATGCGATCTCTCTGCCATTCCCCATGAAATCGGAAAGTTATCATCCGGCATTCATGAGCGATATTCCCCTGCCGGAAAAGCATGCCGAAAATACCGGATTGGTTACGGCGTGAGGAGTCGGTGTTTCACTTGATTCAGCGAAATCCGGTTTCCGCGGCGACCGTACTGCCGTTGCGCGTCAGGAGTGCAATTCGAATGTGCCGATGGTGAAAACACGGTGTTTTTTTCCCGAAACTGAAGAGGAAAACGAAACATCCTGACTGCATGGCGGTAAAAAAACGGGATTTTTTTTCCCGCTGGGATGATTTCCCGGTTGAAATCCGTCTCATGTATGATATGCTAAACGCGGAAACGGAATTTACTTTTCAATACCAAGGAAACGGGGGGACGGGCACATGATGGAATCCGCCGGGGAATTTCTCGCCAGCAGCCAGAAGATCTACCTGTTTATCGCAGTCTTCGGATCGGTGATTTTCGCGATTCTGTTCACGTTGACCGTCATCGGGCTCCATGGCGGCGAGGCGGACCTCGGCGCGGAAGGCATTCCGGATGACTTCCAGCCGGAGGCGCACGACATCGCCGACATCCAGGGGCTGAACTTCTTCTCGCTCAAGAGCATCGTGGCGTTTCTGACCTTCTTCGGCTGGGGCGGCTTCTTTTTCGGCCATCTCGGCTGGGGCGGGCTTGCGATTGCGTTCGGCTGCGGCCTGCTGATGATGTTCCTCACTGCGCTGGTGATTTCGCTGTTGCTGAAACTGCAGCAGTCGGGCAATCTCCGCAGCGTCGACTTCCTCGGCCGGCAGGGCACGGTCTACCTCACCATCCCCGCGGGGCGCCAGCCCGGCGGAATGGTCACGGTCCTGTTGGAAAACTGCACCCGGCAGGTCAAGGCGCGCGCCGACGAGGAGATCGCCACCGGTTGTGACGTGGTGATTGAAAGCGACCTCGGCGGCGAGGT
Organism: Victivallis sp.; assembly: GCF_048170485.1. Classification (NCBI taxonomy): domain Bacteria; kingdom Pseudomonadati; phylum Lentisphaerota; class Lentisphaeria; order Victivallales; family Victivallaceae; genus Victivallis; species Victivallis sp. Next base: position 3,223 of record NZ_DBEXAY010000114.1, read on the forward strand.
GTTTCTCGTCCGCCGCAACGAGAATTGAAATTTTCCCGTAAACCATCCAACCCCAAGGAGACTTCGGAAGAATGGGAACTGTCGTACTGGCCGCACTGGCCGCATTTGTCCTTTTGATGATCTTCATTTCGCTGGTCACCTGGTACCGCAAGTGTCCGTCTGACCGGATCATGGTCATCTTCGGTAAGACCCACGGCACCAAAGCGGCGCTCTGCATCCACGGCGGTGCGAAGTTCGTCTGGCCGGTGTTTCAGGACTACGGGTACATCTCGCTGCGGCCGCTGCAGATCGCGGTCAACCTGGACAACGCGCTCTGCAAACAGAACATCCGCATCAACGTTCCGTCGGTCTTCACCGTCGGCGTCAGCACCAGTCCGGAAATCATGGGCAACGCGGCGGAGCGCCTCTTCGGGCAGACGCCGGAAGCGATTGCCGAACTGGCCAAGGACATCATCTTCGGTCAGCTCCGCCTGGTGATCGCCTCGATGATGATCGAAGAGATCAACGCCGACCGCGAAACCTTCCTGCGCGCCGTCGAAGCGAACGTGGCCGAAGAGCTCAAGAAGCTCGGTCTGGAACTGCTCAACGTCAACATCACCGACATCACCGATGAATCCGGCTACATCAAGGCGATCGGGCAGCGCGCTGCCGCCGGGGCGATCAACAAGGCGAAGATCGACGTGGCCGAAGAGACCCGCAAGGGGAGCATCGGTGCGGCCGAGGCGCACAAACTCGAACGCATTGCCGTTTCGAAAGCGGAGGCGGAGGCGGCCGCGGGCGAAGCCGACGCCGAACGGGAACGGCGCATTGCCGTGAAACAGGCCGAAGCCGCCGCCGCCGTCGGCGAAGCCGGAGCCGAACGCGACCAGCGCATCGCGGTGAAACAGGCCGAAGCGGAAGCGGCCGCGGGCGAAGCCGGAGCCGAACGCGATCGCCGTATCGCGGTCAAGCAGGCGGACTCCGCCGCGACACAGGGGGAAAACATTTCGGCAATTGAGATTGCCCAGTCGAATGCGACCCGGGCGGAACAGGAGGCCGAGGCCTACCGCCGCGCGGAAGCGGCGCGTCAGATTGCCGCCGCCCAGATTGAGAAGGCGAAGTATGAAGCGGAAGCCGATGCGCAGATCTCCCGCGCCCGGTTGGAGGAGGAGCGCCAGAAGGCGGAGGTGATCGTTCCGGCGGAGATCAGCAAGGAGCAGATCGAAATCGCCGCGGACGCCGAAGCGGAGAAGACCCGCCGCGAGGCAAAGGGTGTGGCCGACGCGATCTACGCCAAACTGGAAGCCGAAGCGCGCGGCAACTATGAAATTCTGAAGGCGAAGGGCGAAGGTTACAAGCAGATCATCGCCGCCTGCGACAACGACGCCAACGCCGCCTCGAAGATGCTGTTGATCGAAAAACTGCAGGACATCGTTGCGCTGCAGGCCGAAGCGATCAAGGGGATCAAGATCGACAAGGTCACGGTCTGGGATGGCGGCAGCAAGAGTGCGGACGGCAAGACCACGACGGCGAACTTTCTCTCCGGCATGATACAGAGTCTGCCGCCGCTGCACGACGTGGCGGGAATGGCGGGGCTGGACCTGCCGGACTACCTCGGCAAGGTGAAGAGTGACCGTCAGGACGCCGCCGCGCCGGAGCCGCCGAAAGCGTAAGGAATCCGGCACATCAACACCCGGCGGGAGCAACTCCTGCCGGGTGTTTCATCTCCCGGCAGAAGCATAAAGGGAGGCGAGTTACTGTTTATGAACCGGGAATGCCTGGGCGGCATCCCAGAAGTCTGTCGATAGACAGGTCAGGCTCTCCCTGCCTTCTCCGTCGTTGTCGGCAACCTGAATGTTGAACAGAAAGCCGGTTTTGGCACACTGCGGAGAGAGGGCGATGCTCTTCCTTGGAATTTCCAGCGAATAGTGAGAAACTTTTCGTTTGTCGTCCCGGCTGAATTCGATTTTCATTGCCTGCTCAATTTCTTTTCGGCGGCTGGCGAATGCGGGCGGCAACTGTCGGCAGTGGACTTGCGGTCGATTTTTTTCCGCTTTTGCCATGCCAAGTTCCCAGTAGCCGTTCTGTTCCGGCAGCTTCAGAAAGAGGTGCACATAATCGCCGTCCGGCTGTTTTGCCGCATCGGTGAAGGGTTGAAAATGAACATCATCCCGGACTTCCACTTTCAAGCATAGAGTATCACCCCGGTAAGCCCCCCACACCTTGAAGCTGAGATCCTCCGGACCGCGCCACACCAGGTGCGCGCTGGTCGGTTCCGAGGGGACCAGAATCTTCACCGCATCTGCCCCGTCGGCAGTGAAATTCGGCCTGCTGCTGAATCCGAAAGAGGGAAAGGCCGAAGAGCAGCTGATCGGATAATGAAGTTTCTGTTTCAATCCGATTGTTTCGATTTGCAGCTCCGCCTGAAGGGGAACACCTGGTTTCGTGGCGAATTCATTCTTCGAACACAGCGGGAAGCGGATCTCCCGGGCTGCATTGCCTGCCAGAGTTACGGAAACCGTCTCCGTTTCGCACCTGATCCCCTCTGGCAATTCCAGTTTCAGATTGAACCGGCGGGACGCGGAGAAAGGATTGCGCAGCATGCCGCGAAACTCCTGCTTCCGGCCGGGGTATATGGTCCAGCTGAAATCGTTGCGGAAAAGCTCTCCTGCCGCTTCCGGCGGCTTCTTCATGCCGGGAAAACGGTAGACTGCGGGATGTTCGCCGGCTTCCGCCAGAACCACTCCTTCCCTGACCGGAACGTTGCTGACGTTGCCGAAGAGGTCGATCCGTTCGGCTTTGCCTGAGATCCCCTTGAAGAGAAATGTCGGATTTTTTGAGTTGCGTTCCTCCTTCCAGAGCGGCAGCAGAATGGCGCCGTCACGCCCTTTGAAAAAGTAACCAAGAGCTTTTCCATTCAGCGGGACCTCACTCAGAAAGCGCCCGTCCCGGAATGTTCCGGAGAGCATATTGTAGGTGACATAAACCGCTTTAGGCTGAAAATCGTGTGTCAACATGCCGTAATTGTGTTCGCTGTTGCGCAGATCGTTCCCCTTGTTGCGCAGATTGTACCAGTTGTAGCCGACGGCACCGTGCGCCCAGGCGAAAATCAGTTTTTTGAACAACGTTTCCGCCTGCGGCAGTTCTCCAATGTTGACGGCGCTCACCGCCGTTTCCGTCGCGTAAAAGGGGGTGACGTTGCCGTATTGCCGCTGAAGCTGCTGAAATCCGAGAACTCCGTTGGCGAACCCCCAGAACATTCCGTGGCCGTGGTAGCTGAAAATGTCGTAATAGCCCTTGCCGTCCCGGATCGTTTTGATCATCACATCCGGATCACTGGTGATCCGTCCCCGTCCGGGCAGCCGGGTGAATCCGGCGGTCATCACCTTCACCTCCGGCGCCGCCTGCCGGATCGCCTGAAATGCGTTTTTCAGAAGTTCGACGTAATCGTCACCGGAGAACCGGGCGAAAATCAACAGATCGGACTCGTTCCAGATCTCGATGTAATGAAATTTATTGCGGTAGCGTTCCACGAATTTCGCGGCAAACTCCCGTACGGCGTCGCCCCGCGGACAGCCCCAGCCGCCCTGAAAGCCGGGTTCCAGCAGCGGCTTGTTCCGATCCACCGCCCAGGACGGCACGAAACTGAAGATCGGTTGAAGTTCGATTCCCTGTTCGGAGTAGTCGGCGGCGATCCGGTCGAAGCTTCGGAAGACCAGCCGGTCCGGGCGCGGCTGCATGGTCTGCCAGCCGATGTCGCAACGGAAGGTCTTGACGCCGCAGAGCGCGGCCGCCAGAGCCATTTTCTTCTGCTCGTCCAGCGGATACCGTTCCGGGTGATCGCAGACGCCGAAGCGGAATCCCCGGGGAAATCCGGCGGTCGGACCGGCCGGAACCAGCCTGGCGAACTGCACGGTCCGACGGATGTCGCGGCCGTTTTCCCCCGTCGGCTTGACCGTCACATCGACGTAGCAGACGCCGAACCGTTCCGGAACGGGAAGCGGGTGGGCCGTGCTCTGCCCCGGCGGAAGAGAGAGTGTCAGCGTTCCATTCCCGGTGATATTTCCCATTGCATCACGGAGCGTGAAATCGGCTTCGGCGGAAAAGGGCGTTCCCTGCCGGTTGAGGAACCGGAGAATCGGCGTTGCAGCGGAATCCGGCGTCAGAAGAGGAAGCGGATTGCCGGTTTCCACCGAAAGTTCCAGCGGCTCTTCCGTCGCGGCCGCACGGTCGGACTCCATGGAAACTGCGGCGATTCCGACCTTGCCTTCCCCTCTGGCCCCCTTGAGAAAATCCCCGGCAAAGCCGTGCAGAACCGCCGGGAAATTGATTTTTCCGTTTCCTTTGTTTCCGGCGCCCCAGGTCTTGATGCCCGGTTCCGCGGAAACGTCGAAGACGAGTGTCTGAATTCCCGGCTTCTTCCCGGTCAGGACGCAGGGAAACTGAAAGATCTCATTGTCCTTGTCACGCAGCCGCAGCGAAAACCGCGACAGCTGTGCCGATTCCGGCAGGTCGACGCTCACCCGGAACCGGGCCCGTTTGAATTCCGGCAGCGGAAATCGTTTATGAAAAAAGAATTCGAAATGGGTTCCCCGTTCCGGATTGTAGCGGAGCTGGAGCATGGTTCGTCCATCCCGGGGGAGGTAGTCATATTCCTGACCGTTTCTGTCTGCCTGGAACAGGGTGAGGTCGGGCTGTTCGCGTTCACAGTCCAATATCGTGATTTCCCGGCAGAACGCACTCCACGGGAAGCTGGACAGGGCCAGCAGCAGCAAAAGAAATTTCATCCCTTGTCCCTCCTGAAATCACGGCATGTAAATTGCGTTTTCCGAAAATTTGTAGGGGGATTGTATCAGGTCTCCTTTGGAGAGCGTGGCGGCGTGCCCGTCGCTGAATACCGCGGTTGCCCTGCCGGAGTGAATCAAGGCGACGCCAGCATTGCCGTTCAACCCGCCGGGATTCCAGATGTACCACGGGCCGGCCGTACCGAGGCTGCCCGCGTTGTTTCCGAAGGTGTCCGCGAAGAGGATGGTCCGGCTCGGCTTCTTCATTTTCTTCAGAGAGTGGGCGACCGTGCCGTTGGGGGAGACGATGCAGTAATCTCCCAGTTCATCCTGATAGTTCTCCCTGCCGTATTCCCGATGCATTCCGTAGACCAGATAGTTGAGCACCTCCGATTTCTTGCTTTTCTCCACTTCGGGGGAAACGCCGGCGAACGCGGTCGGACAGCGCAGGAAACGGATCGGAATGTAGTTCTGATCCGGCTTGCTCTCATCCGGCCAGCCGTTGCTGTATTTCCCCAGAGTCAGAACCGAACTGAAGGTGACCTGGGCGGCGCCCCCCCATTTCATCCAGATGATATTGTACTGGTTGAAATCCTCCGCATAAAGGGCCTGGGCGTGCCAGCAGCTCTTCAGATTGTTGAGGCAGGTGGTCTGGCGCGCCTTTTCTCTCGCTTTATTCAACGCGGGCAGCAGCATGGACGCCAGAATCGCAATAATTGCTATTACTACGAGAAGTTCAATAAGTGTAAACCGCTTTTTCATTTCTTTCCCTCCTGTTGGCTGAAACGGTTGAAATCAATTCGGCGGATTCGCCCCATGTCAAAGCCATGCAATCCCCGGCTTCACCCGGAATGCGGAAATTTTCATAAAGATCCTCATAGGTCTGGGTGGCGCGCCCCGCTTTCCCGACCGGCAGCCGGTGGCCGAACTCCCATTCGTGGATCGGCAGAAAACGGCAGTGAAACCTGCGGTACGCCTCCAGCACCGGATCCGGTCCGCTTTGATAGAAGGGGCTGGTGGCCATCAGATCGATCCGTATTTTTTCCGCTTCAATCCGCTCGTAGATCGGCGCAAGATCCTCCCAGTGGTAGATGTCGCCGCGCACCAGCAGTGTGACTCCGGGCTGAAACGTGACCGCATACGCACTGTTCGGCACATCTTCCCGGCCCGCCATGTGCTGAACGCCGCGGTAGCAGCGGACCTCCGGTTCGTGCAGCTCTTCCGCCGGAGTTGCCCCCTCCAGCAGCCACTGACGTACCGCATCCCCGGGCGCGACAACCGGTTTCCCGCGGAGCAGAAGCGCATCCGCCACCGCCAGCCCGAGGTGATCGAGGTGGCCGTGCGTGTAGAACATCCGGTCAACCAACTCGGCGAACTCCTCCACCAGCCCCGGGGAGAGCCGCAGCCGGGTGCGCCGTTCGCCTGCCGGGGTGCAACCCTCGTTCAGATCGAAACCGGTTACCCGTCCGGATTCCTCCTTGACCAGAACGGCCGAGCTGTACAGCTTCCACAGCCGGACGCCGGGGCCGTGCCAGGTGCGGATTTCCGCAATCACCCGGCGGCATACCTCATGGTAGAAGCGGTTCAGTGCCGGGTCGTTCTCCAGCTCCGGGCAGCTGAACAGATCGTCCAGCCGTTTCAGAAGCGGCAGCCGGGCATGCCAGTTTTCCGGAGAGGGCGGCAGTTGATCCAGTCGCTTCCGCGCCTCTTCCAATTCCTGCAGATTCATCTTTTTCGATTCCTTTCTCAAATGCGCGGAGCACCGATGCTCTCGCGGCAGAACAGTTGCGGCGGCAGAACTTCGACGCTTCGGGGCTGTTCCGGACATGCCAGGCGTTCCAGTACCCGGTCCACCAGCTTGCGGGCCAGAAGCTCCCGGCTCCCGTATCCGACCGAAGTGATCGTCGGCACCAGCCGTTCACACAAGTCGACGTTATCATGCCCGATCAAACTCAGATCTTCCGGAACTCGCAGTCCGCATTCGTGAAGTCGCCGCAGAATCGTGATCGCGATGGTGTCGTTGTGACAGAGGAGCGCGGTCGGCCGTTCGGCGCGGGGCGCGCGGCACAGCGGTTCAAAGATTTGCCGGTTTTCAACCAGACGGTAAATATCCGAACGCCGGATTGTGAACTCCTCCGGCAGTTCCATCTCGTATTCATGCGCCAGAATTGGCAGCAGCCGGGAGCGTTCGTCGCTTTCGTCATAGCCATACCAGCCGAGCCGGAGGTGCCCCAGCTCACGGAGGCACTCCAGCGTCAGGCGCAACCCCGCTTCCGCATCCTGCAGGACCGCGTCGAACCGCGGATCCGGATGAAAGAGGCTGACCACCGGCAGATCGAGATGGTCCGGCAGCCACTGCGGCTCCAGCGTGATGATCGCATCGAGGTTGTTGTCCAGCAGCAGCCGCGTGGCGGACCGCTGTTCCATGTCGTTGTTGAAGAAGGCGAAGAGCGGCCGGTAGCCACGGCGGACGATCTCGGCGTGCAGCGCCGTCACCAGCTCCGCCCGATAGAAGTTGTTGGAGTAGGCCAGCGCCACGCCGATCGTGTTCGAGCGCCGCCGGCGCAGGTCCGAGGCCGCCCGGTTCAGCCGGAACCCGGTCGCCGCCGCCTCCTGCCGGATTCGCTCCGCCAGCTCCGGGCGAACCCGCCCCTTGTCCCGGTTGTTCAGCACCAGCGAAACCGTGGACTGCGACAGATTCAGCCGCTTCGCCAGTTCCGTCATCGTCATCGCCATAATCGAAAAATATCCTTCCGCTGTTCTTCCGGTCACGCAAACCATTTCGGAAAACTGTTGAATCATACGTATGACGTTATTAAATATACCCATTTTTTTCGTGTTGTCAAGAGAAAAATGGAATTTCTTGTGAAAAACATCCGTTCTGCCGGAAGCGCCTGCCGGGTAGGCGGATTCCTCTTGGCGGGAGGGGCGGAGCACGGGCGGCCGCCGGAACTTCCGCATCCGCGGCGGACCGGAATTTCTCCCCCGGCGCGGCATGGGGATTTGTAATCCAGAAAATCCGGGCATATATTACCCCTGTCCGAAGCAGTCAACACTCTGAAGCGCCAGACGGCCGGGAGGAATTTGCTCATGACCGAGACCCTGCGACATTTCCACGATTTCCTGTCTGCGAACAACATTCTCTGCAACGTGAAAAGTCCCAATCGTGACGAACTGCTCCGATTGCTGCTCGCCATGCTCAAACGACACCATCCGGAGCTGGATCTTGAACTTGCCGCGCGTGAAGTCAAGGAACGGGAGGAACTTTTCCCCACCGTCATCGCTCCCGGTCTGGCCGTGCCCCACGCCCGCATCCCCGATCTCGCCGTACCGCTGGTGGCGATGGCGTGCCTCCCCGACGGGATCGATTTCGCGTCGGAAATGGGGCCGGTCAAGGTCGTCATCCTGCTGCTGACCCCGGTCGATGAACCCAATCTGCATATGCAGCTGCTCGCCGCGCTCGCCGGCGACTTCGGCAGCGAGGGGATGGTTGACCACGTCGCCGCGCTGAAGACCCCCGCCGAGGTGATCAGCTGCTTCTCCGGCAGTGAACACACGATGCCGACCTACCTCAAAGCCGCCGACGTCATGCGCGGCAATGTAGTGACGCTCTACGAAAACGATACCCTCCAGACGGCGATCCGCACCTTCGCCACCAGCGGCATCGACGAGGTGGTGGTCATCGACCACACCGGCGATCTGCGCGGCGTGGTCTCCCTCACGGATCTGCTCAAATTCAGCCTGCCGGAACACCTGCTCTGGATGGAGGACCTGACGCCGATCTATCGTTTCCAGCCCTTCGCGGACATGCTCAAGAGCGCGGACGACACCCGGGTCGCCGACATCATGCGCGAGGAGTTTGTCACCGTCGACCGCGAGGTTCCGGCGGTTCAGCTGGCGAAGCTCTTTCTGGTTCACCAGATCCGCAAGCTGATCATCACCGGGCCGGGCGGAAAACTCGCCGGCGTGGTCGAACTCAAGGAATTCTGCGCAAAACTTTTCTGGGAATAATTCGGGAGGACCTCCGCCATGCATGAAGAATCTGCTTCCGCTCCGCTCTCTCCCCGGGCCATGCTCATCCGCTTCGCCATCCTGCTCGGCGCCGCCCTGCTGGTCGGCATCGGCGGCGCCGCCACGGTGCTGGAATCCCATCAGGCGACCGCCTGCGCCGTCTTCGTCGCCATCATCTTCGGGACGCTCTTCTTCTGGGGGTTCCGGCTTGCAATCGCCTTCCTTGGACTGGCGGTGCTGATCTTCACCAATTCGCTGAACATTCCACAGTTCGTCTCCTCCTCCTCGCTGGAGGTGATCCTCTTTCTGGTCGGCATGATGGTGATCGTCGGCGCCCTGCGGGATCTCGGCTTTTTCACCTGGATCGTGCAGCTGATCGTCTCCATGCCCCGCCTGACCGGCTGGAAGTTCACCGCCGTCACCGCCGTCGCCTCGGCATTGCTCGCCTGCGCGGTCGATGAGGTCACGTCGATCATCTTTGTCTCGACGCTGATCTTTCAGGTGTGCGACCGGCTGAAACTCAATCCCACCCCCTACATCCTCATCGCGGTGCTCGCCACCAACGTCGGCAGCGCCGGAACCATGATGGGCAACCCGGTCGGCATCTACATCGGCAACAAGGGCGGACTCACCTTCGGCGACTTCATGATCTGGTCGTTCCCGCTGATGCTGGCGGTGCTGTTCGCCACGGTTGCGCTGATGCTCTTCTGTTTCCGCCGCCAGCTGCGGGAGTTCGATGTGCGGCTGAAGAACCGGCTCGATCAGGGGTTGTCGCTCGCTCCGGTGGTCGACGTCCCCTACAAGCCGGGACTGGTGCTGATTACGCTGACCATCCTCGCCATCGCTTCGCACCACCCGCTGGAGAGCTTTTTCGGGCTGGCCAAGAACAGTGTCCTGCTGATCACGCCGCTGATCTGCGCCGGTGTGGTGATGATTCTCCGCCAGAACCGCGCACGCTACTACATCGAACAGGAGGTGGACTGGTGGACCCTCCTCTTCTTCATGCTGTTGTTCGCCGTCGCCGGAACTCTGGAATACACCCATGTCGACCGGGTGATGGCGAAATATTTCTCCGGCGTCTGCGGCACGGAAATCACCGCGCTGGTCCCCTTCATCTTCACGGTGTCGGCGGTCGGTTCGGCGTTCATCGACAACGTGATTTTCGTCGCCGCCTTCTGTCCGGTGATCGAACAGCTCTCCTCCAGCGTCAAGGATCTTCCGCTCTGGTGGGCGCTGCTGCTCGGCGCCTGTTTCGGCGGCAACATCACGATGATCGGCAGTACCGCGAACATCGTCGCGCTCGGCATGCTTGAGAAGCGCTCCGGGGTCAACATCACCTTCTTCTACTGGCTGAAAATCGGATTGCTTTCCACCGTCGTCGCCGGTGTGATCGGTATCGCCGGATTGCTGCTGCTCGAACCGTTGATGCCGGACCGCTGCGCCACGGTGAAATTCGAGATGCTCCATCGGGATTCCGGGCGCCGTTTCGACGGGAAAAACGCGATGCTCTCCGCCCGGATCGCTCCGGCGGGCGAGGGGGCGGAGCGGGTGGTCTTCCCGAACCTCCAGCCGGGCGAATATCTGCAGGTGCAACTGGTGTCTCCGGGCGGGGTGGAGGCGTCGATTCCGGCGGCGCTGCCTCCGGCGATAAAATCCCGCTTCGACGAGATCACCGCCGCCGGAGAATGCCGCTTCATCGGCAAACTCTATTCCGCCGGTTCCGGGGATTACCCCTGCGTGATGGAGGTGGAACAGGTGGAGATTCCCGGCCGGCAGTGAGGGGGGGAAGCTCCGTTGCTCCGCCTCAGCCGTGCATCGGCCGGGGCGGTTCCCGGAGAAAACCCCGGACGATTCCGAGGATCACCTCAACCGACCTCTCCATCTCCTCCAGCGAGGCGAATTCGCTCTCCCCGTGAAAATTGTATCCACCGGTGCCGAGGTTGGGGCAGGGCAGGCCGCGGAACGAGAGCAGGGCGCCGTCGGTGCCGCCGCGAATCGGCGGTTCCGACGGCACAAGACCCGCCTCGCGGACCGCCCGGCGCGCAATTTCCAGCAGTTGCGGATGGCGGGCGATCACCTCCTCCATATTGCGGTACTGATCGCGGCAGGTTACCGTGACGGTTCCTTCGCCGTATTGCCGGTTCAGTTGTGCGGCGATCTCCCGGAGTTTCTCCTTGCGTGCGGCGAACTTCTCCGCGTCGTGGTCGCGCAGCAGGTAGGTCAGCTGTGCCTCCCCGACGGTGCCGGAGGTGCGGGCCAGGTGGAAGAACCCCTCCAATCCGTCAGTCGCTTCCGGCGTTTCCGCCGCAGGCAGCATGGCGTCGAATGCGAATGCGACCTTCTGGGCGTTGACCATGATCCCTTTCGCCGAACCGGGGTGAACATTGACGCCGCGGATCTTCACCTCCGCCTCCGCCGCGTTGAAGTTCCGGTACTCGATCTCGCCTGCGGCGCCTCCGTCGAGCGTGTAGGCATAGGCGGCCCCGAAGGCGGCGACGTCGAAACAGAGGGTGCCTTCACCGATCTCTTCGTCGGGGGTGAAGCCGATACAGAGGGTGCCGTGCGGCAGATTCCGGGTGAGAATCTGTTCCGCCGCGGTCATGATTTCCGCGATTCCCGCCTTGTCGTCGGCGCCGAGCAGCGTGGTGCCGTCGGTGGTGATCAGCGTGTGGCCGGTCAGCCGGTTGAGAAACGGGAAACGGGCCGGATCGAGCGTTTTCCCGCTCTTGCCCAGCGGAATTGTTCCCCCGGTGTACTTGACGATCTGCGGATGGATCTCCCGGCCGCTTGCGGCGTCGGAGGTGTCCAGATGGGCGATCAAGCCGAGGGGAGGAATCTGTTCCAGCCCCGGCGTGGCCGGCAGGCAAGCGGTGACGCAGGCGTGTTCGGAAACGCGGACTTTTTCTGCGCCGATGGCCTCGAGTTCCTCGGCCAGATGGCGGGCCAGCTCGAACTGACCGGGCGTTGAAGGGTGAGTTCCGGTGGAGTCATTCGACTGGGTGTCGAATCCGATGTAGTCCAGAAAACGGTCCAGAACGGTGCGCATTGGTGAGCTCCTTTCATCGCCGGCGGGGGTGGCGTCAGCTGTTGTTTTTTTCGAACCGGTCGAGGATTCCGGCTGCGAGTGCGACTATTTCGGCGCAGGGGCGCTTGCGGTAATACTCCCCGGTACGGGCCTCTGAAACCGGTTCATCGCTTTGGCCGGGGGCTAGCCCCAAGAGTTCCCGGCAGAGGATAGCGCCGGTTTCCCGCCGGAACTCTTCCACGAGGGCGCGGATGCGTTTGTAATGCGCATCCTTGACCGCCTTGTCGGTGAGGTCGGAGTAGCCGTGCATCAGATTTTCCGCCAGGATCATGCCGGAAAGCGCTCCGCACATCTCGCGCAACCGGGAAACCCCGCCGCCGAACCCGGAGGCGAGGCGCAGTGCTGTTTCGCGGTCCAGGCCGCACTCCTCGTGGAATGCGCCGAGCACCGCCTGGGCGCAGTTGGCGCCGCTCAGAAACAGCCGGCGCGCCTGTTCCGCTTTCCCTTCCATGAAATCAGGCGGCGTTTTCCCGCTGCAGCCATTCTTTGCCGAAGGAGATGGTCAGCATGAGAGCGTTGAAGACGACCCAGAGTCCGAAGAGGATCGCCCCCAGTTTTGGAAGGGAGATCAACCGGTCCGTTGTCTGGATGGTCTGGCCGACCGGCACGTAAAAGTTCAGACCGGAAAGATATTCTTCGGTCAGCATCTGTTTGAACTCGCGAACTTTTTTCCCGAGATCAGCCATATTGGCCAGTGTCGCATTGAAGAGAGAGGTGAACTGCTCTTTGGTTGCTGTTGTTGTCTGAGCTTTCCCATTCATATTGTTGAGCAACTGTTTGTAGTACTGCAACCGGGACTCCGTCGCCGCCATTTCTTCGCCCAGTTCCAGAGAGAGATTCGCCAATTGACGTCGCATGGCGTTTCCGGTATCCCGGCGAACCAGTTCGGTAATTTGATTGAAAAGATTGGCATCAAAGTTGATCTGAACGGCATTATCCTTATTGTTCTTGTCGTCAGCAAGAAGATTCGGACTCTTGTCCTGAAGGATGGAAAGTGCCTGGTTGAGGTTCTGATATTTCAATTTTGCATAGCTCTGGTCGTTCTCCAGCTGCTGAATCTGACTCTGGAGAAAAAGGTGATCCAGATTGTTCTGCAACTCTTTGCTGCTGAACACCATGCTCTGCAGAATATTCAGCTGATAGGTCTTGACATTCTGAAGCATTTTGATGAGATCCGGAAGATACTCTCCGGTCGGCAATGCGAGATTGCGCTCCTGCAGCAGGGGAATCAGTTTGTCGCACAGTTCCAGCATCTGTTCGTTGTAAACGGCAGCCCGGTCGATGGCGAGCAGACGACTGTTCTGGAGCTCGTTGCGCAACCTTTTTTCCATATTACTGTCAAGATCAACCTGGGGAAGTTTTTCCCCCTCCTGCTGGCGATAAATTTCCATCCAGGTCTGGGGAATCTCATTGAGAATTTTTGAAGCGGTTTCCGGCGGAATTAGGTAATTTTTTCCCATGGAGATCCGGAACATGCCCAGATCGAGGGAGGCCAGCTGCCGCCGGTAATCGGCTTCCAGCCGTTCAATATCCACGACGGAAAGATTGCGTTTGCTCAGCTTCTGCGCAAACGCCGAGTCGAGAAAGGCGCGCTTGGGAGAGTAGTCCGAAACGCTGAACATCTCCTGAAACTCATCGAACGGCAGAACATTTTCCAGATTGTTCTTCCGGTAGACCTGTTTCAACACAACTGGACTGATGATGTCGAGTTTATTGA
>NZ_DBEXAY010000115.1:0-12779 GCF_048170485.1 Victivallis sp.
GACAGGAAGCGACGTTGCCAGAAAGGCAGGAGTCTCGCAATCAACCGTTTCAAGAGTTATGAACGGGGATTCCCGCATCGGGGCGGAAACCCGCCGCCGGGTCGTCGAAGCCGCCCGGGCGCTCAACTACGACATGGGGCACCGCACCAACTGGACGGTCGGAGTTCTGCTGGATTTCCGCCTCTGCGACATCCACGGGTACTACGCGAGCACCCTGCATGCGATTCTCGAGGAGCTTGAAAAACGCAAACTCGGCGTTGAACTCATCTGGCGCGGCCTCGATTCGGAACAGGTGGTGAAACCCTTCCGCTGCGTGCTGGCCATCAGCGCACCGGATACGGAGAACCTCCGCACTTTCGCACCGCTGCCCACGGTCAATCTTCACGGCGAGATGCACCTGGGGGAAAACATCGCCTCCGTCACCAGCGACATGTATCAAGGGATGCACGACGCCGTCCGCTTCCTTTGGAAACTCGGCCACCGTGACATCCGGATGCTTTCGCTGGAAGGGGAAGCATCGGAACAGCGGAAGCTCACCCGGCGGCTCGATGGATTCCTCAACGCGCTCGCCGGATTCGGCGTCGCGGAGCCGGAACGCCATACCATCTTTTTTGAGGATCAGATGTCCACCAGCCTCTCCCGGCTGACGCGCGCCCTCCGCAAAGCCGTCAACGAGGGCTGTACCGCACTGATCTGCGTCAATGCCGCTCATACACTGAAACTGAACGCGGCGCTCCATGCGCTCCATCTGCGAATTCCGGAGGAGCTCTCGGTCATCGACTGGGAGTACCCGGAAATCTCCGCCTATCTGGATCCGCCGCGCACAACGGTTTCCGCCGACTTCCCGGAACTGGTTCGAATTGCCGTCGATCAGCTCTGTGACATGGTGGAGCATCAGGCTCTCCCGCGGCTGATTCAGGTTCCGCCGCGGCTGATTCATCGCAAGAGCACCGGTCGGGCGCCCCGCCGCAAAATCAGACTGTAACCAGAGGAATCTTCACCACGATCGAACGCCGGAACGGCGGAAGTTCCCCCCGGCCCTCCCGGCAGCGCAACTCCCGCCAGCGGTCTTCCCACGGCAGATAGCAACTGCCCTCTGTCGCGTTTTCCGGGACCGGAATCGACTCGCCGGAAAGAACTTCGGCAGGGATGTTCCGTTGCAGTTCACTCTGCCAGTTGCTCGTTTTATCCCGGCACCAGAGCAGGAGATGGGACTTCCCCCGCAATCCCCAGAGCCGCAATCGGTGCGTCTCGGTATGGAACGGGCGAAACGCTTCGGCCACCGGGTCGATCCCCTCCACCGCCCGTGCAAAACGCCGGAAATGGTACCAGAGATCGTGGCGATCGATATAAAGTTCATCCCAGTGCCAGCTCTGGCCGGAACCGGCACTCCCGGCGAAAAACGGCGCAAAAAGCTGGTCGTGCAGCAGTGTGCCTTCGCGATCGAGTTCGTAAAGATGGGAATACGAGCTGTGGCTTGCCTCGACGGCGCCTACCTCGGCCAGAATCGCCGGCCGCCCGGCGTCGCGGTCGAGCAACTCCCGGATGGAATCCGCGGCAAGCTGATCCACGCTTCCACGGCAGACATCCAGCGCCGCGCCGGGATCCAGGTAGCGGTGCACCTGCAGAAAATCATTGCACGGCTGTTCCGCCAGGTAGTCATACCAGCGAAACGTCTCATCGCCGGAAAAACTGCCCAGATTCTGAACCACCATCTGATGCGGGAACATCTTCCGCAGCCGGGGCAGCATGAAATCACTCCACGCCCGGATCTCGTCGATCGAACCGATGCAGTTGATCTCATTCCAGAGCTCCCAGGCGATCACCGCGGGGGAGTCGCCGATTCCCGCTTCCGCCAGAAACTGCGCCTTCGCCAGATACAGCTCCCGGCAGCGGTCGGAGGCAAGATAGTCCCGCATGCTGTCGGCCAACCCGGAATAGAGCGGCTTGTTGAAGTTAACAGCGCCGGGAAACTGCTCCACATCGCTTCCTGCCGAAGGAGCGACACGGCGGAAATGTTCCAGCGTGAACTTGAGCTTCAACCCGAGTTCTTCGGCAAATTCCACGATCTTGAGCACATGGGCCCGGTTCTCCGCAGAAAACTCTCCGGGATGCTCCGGCATCACATCGAAAAACGGTGTCCCCAGCCAGACTCGCGCGAAGTTGCCGCCGTTCTCCGCCAGACGGCGCATCCAGCGATGGAAGAGGGCGAAAACCTCCTCTTCGGTATACTGCTCGGAATGACGGACGAAGCAGAGGTTCTGGCCGATCGGGAGATACGTGCGCCCATCCTCATAGGAAAAATAGCGCGGCACCGCGGGGTTTGGAGCAATAAAACGATTCATGATTACAGCGGCATTCCTTCGGATTCGATAGATTTCCAGCTTCGCCATACACTACAGACATTTTTTGGGGAAAGCAAGCCGGTCCGAAAGGAAAGTTGTGCATAAAAAAGCATAAAAATATAGTTTTTCCTTCCTTCTTCCCCCGAGGAAACTATCGATCCAAGTTCACCGAATTCTCCTGAGAAAACCCGCAGAAGGTTGACAATCCGACAGAGTTTGGCTGAGTTTCACGCCGGAATTTCAACAGAAAGGAGACAAACCGTCATGCCCCTCTCCCATGTTTTAACCAACCTCGACGATGCCCGAGACACGTTGGTGAACTCCATCAACTCCCGGGGCGGCAATCTGGAAGAATCGGCAACGTTGTACCAATGCGCCGCAGCAGTGAACACACTCGCCTCCGGGGTGCTGTCGATCAACGGACATCTGCCGGATGAATCCGGTTCCGTCACGATGCCCGATGCGACGCAATCCGCCTCCGGCCTCATGTCAGCGGAGGACAAGGTGAAGCTGGATGGTCTCGGAGAGAACGCTACACAGTCCTCCTCCGGCCTCATGTCAGCGGCGGACAAGGCGAAGCTGGATGCCGTGTCCGCAGATATCAACCCGATCGGTTATTTGAAACTTCCAGGAAACCTGATTTTCCAGTGGGGAAGCTACAGCTTGAGCAGTAACCCCGATTCGCGGGAGATTACACTTCCGGTTACAGTAACGGCAACTTACGGTCGTTTTGCAAGTTCCAGCAACAGCGCGGTAAAACTGGGAATCGCCGGAGCTTCGGAGGGTAAGATTTTGATTTCCGCCTCCGGAGCGAATTCCGGAGTTGTTTATTGGATGGTTATCGGGAAGGTGGAATAATGAAATACTATTGGAACAACGGCTTTTACATCGACGAGATTCACTTCGGCTTCAACGAAGAAACGGAAGAATACATTGTTCCGGATGGCTTCTTGGAGATCACGGAGGAGCGCTACCGGAAGCTTCTGGCCGGGCAGGAGACCGGGAAGCGCATTGTCACCGGCTCGGACGGTCTTCCGGAACTGGCGGCTCCGCCGGAACCGACGGTGGAGGAGCTACGGGAACAGCTTGGCGATACGCTCTGGAGCAACTACAAAACCTACCAGAGAACCTACGTTGACCCGGAAGACCTGACACTGGCGAACACCTGCGCGGCTGGAGGGAGCGAAAAGGGCGCGGCGGTGCAGCAGTGGGTTCTCGCGCTCTGGGCGCGCTACTACGAGGTCAAGGACCTGCTTGCGGCGGCGGAGACGCTGGAAGCGTTGCGTGCGGTGGACATCAGCACCGAAGCGCTAACGCCGCCCCCCTACACGATCCGCGAACTGAATGAAGAGGCAGTCGCGGTACAAAAGGTGTAAAAGCTTTCTGGATGTTGTTTCATTTGCTGCGGCTAAAATCGAAAACATGGTCCTGCGAAGAAAGGTCGGGGAGGTCTGGAGGGCCGGACGCCCTCCTGACCTCCCCGACCTTGCGAAACTCCAGGCGCGCGAAGCCGAACGTGCGATGGACTTTCCGCTTGTGTCCGACTCAGTAGTAACCGTCTGCTTTCGTCTTATCGCCGGAATACCAGAAATACCCGGCGTTTTTTCCGTTTGTCGTCGGAATCTCATTTCGGGTCATTCCTTCGACATGCCCATCGGCGAAGGTGACGTTGGCTCCCGCTCCGTTTCGATGCCGCCACACTCCTTTTTTGGAGAAAAGCACCATACTCTCCAGATGGTAGGCGATGGGACTCATCAGCGTGGAAACGGTTCCCCGGTCGATGTCGAAAAACGCCGCACGTTCCGACGGTTTCCGGATTTTCGTCAGCTTGCGATTGAGTGTTCCGTCGTCATTGGAGGCAAATCCGTCGCGGTTGATGCCGAAATGGCGGTGTGCCATAATGTTTTCAGCATATTCGCGATCCCGCATTGCCGGACACTGAAACACCCTCCCCTTTTCCGACAGCCAGTCGTATTTCGGCGAGGTCGTCTGCGGGTCGACATAGCGGACGTAGATCACGCTCAGCCACGGAGGATGTCCGGTACTGCTCAGATCCCAGTTTCTCGTTGCCCCCGGGATGATGTCGTTACTCTCCTGAATGTAAAGCAGGAGGTACTGGCCGAGCTGCTTCTGATTGGAGGCGCAGCTGACGTCCGCCGCCTTGTTCCGGGCCTGATTCAGCGCGGGGAGAAGCATAGCGGCCAGAATCGCGATGATCGCAATAACGACCAGCAGTTCGATCAGAGAAAAACTTCGGCTTCCGCTCTCTTTTTTCATAGTTTCCCTCACCTCTCTTCTGATGTCATTTCCAGGGGGAATTGCAAAATCGCATAGATGCACTCTTCCGGCAGTTCCACGTGTATGCCGTCCGGCGCCGGAGAAAGTTTCGCTTTCCGGTCCGGCTGGAACGGCAGAATCACGGTAACTTGTGGTATCCCGCGCAAAAACAGCCGGGGATTCACGCCCCGGGGGCGGGCCGTCCGGATGACATTGACGCGGGAACGGTGCCGGCGCATCGCCTCCAGCTTTTGATCGACCTCAGTGTCATATTCTGCGGCCAGCAGATGCAGCAGACAGCACCGCCCGGTGTAGCGGGGGAATTTCAGATACCCATCGCCGCCCTCCACAAGGAAACGGCCCCGGGGAAGGTGCTTCAGAAGTGCGATTTTCAACAGAGCGGCGGCCTCCGCCCCCTCCCCCGTCCGGACCGGATGCAGAACAATGTTCTCCGTGAGCATCTGCCAGCGTGCGGGCCGGGACGACGGGGCTATTTCCGGCTCCTCGTCGCTGCCGGGAACCAGTCTGTCGGGCAGAGCAAATCCGTCCTCCTCCGGCAAAGCGGATGGTCCGGTCGCCAGTACGACACCGCCGCGGGCGGCATACCGGCTCAGCCGCTGTTTTTCGAGCCCGCTCATCCGGGCCGCAGAGGGAAGAAGCAGAACCTTGAAACGGTCCGGTTCCTCCGGAATCTCCAATGCCACCGCGAAGGGAAGTCCGTGGGCGGCACACAGGTTCAGGGCGGCGTTGAAATCCCGGATGTAACCGGTGTTCATGGCGCCGAACGCGGTGTTGTTCCGGGTCTCGTACGAGAAGAACACGCCGATCTCCGGCCGCGCCTCCGAATCGAACAGCTCCGGATGCTTCTGCTCGAAGCGGTATGCGACAGTGACCGGAGCGGCGTCATCCGGCAGAGTCCGCAGCAGGGAGAGCGGCAGCCCCAGTCTGGCCTTCAACGTGGAGAACCATGTTCCGCACCCGAGCGACTTGTTCAGAGCCCAGATGACATTTCCGCTGATCTCGTGGAATCCGTATCCGAGACCGATGCACTGGCCGGTGTGCCGCGCGGTGGCCAGGTGGTGCGCACTCTGGGCAACCCGTTCGTACAACGGCGGATTCCAGGTTACAGGATCACCGGGGTACGGGGGGGTGTTGCCGCCCATTTCCAGCAGAATCATCGAACAGCCGCGATTGAACTCACGGATATCCTGCCCGATCTGCAGCGCGTAGGGCGATGAACTGCCGCTGCAGCAGCTCAGCATCGGGAAATCCTCCGGCAGAACCGAACGGACTTTCGCCAGAAAATCCCCGTTGGCACGGAACCGCAGTTCAAGCCAGGTGCGCCAGGCCGGATTTTTCCAGTTTCCCCAGAACCCGGTGTCGCCCCAGGGGGGCAGCTCCCTGTCACAGCTCTCCCGGAATTTTGCGCGGCACCAGCGGCAGCCGCAGGAGATGTACCCCATGAAGTGGATCAGGTCATCGCACATCAGCCCGTCGATACCGGTTTCGGCAAGCAGACGCCTGACATATTCCAGATAGGCGTCCCGAAAATCGGGGTTGCTGTGGCAGAACTGCTCTGCGGCATATTGCGGAAGTTGCAGAATTCCACCGTCGCGAAGATCCCGCATCCGCCAGTCGTTGAGGAGCTTGCCCTGAAAACTCCAGCTCGCAGCCGCCTCACGCGACGGCGCGAACGGCAGATGGGGACCGGAGTGAAGTTTGACCTGCCGCGCCTCCTCCCGCGTGTCGTAGCGGTGAATCAGCGAAGCGGAATGGTGATCGAAAAGCCGCAGGTTGCGCTGATGCAGCTCTTCCGCCACGGTCGCAAGATAGTCGTGCAGAATCGTCCAGTACGGCATGAAATCCCAGCGGAAATGCGCCCCGAACACCATGGCCGCGTCTGCGCCGGATTCGGCGATGGAGTCAGCCCGCCGCCGAATCCGGTCGAGATTATCCGGGTCCGGCCAGTCAAGATCGTGCCAGTCGATCCACCAGCTGACGAAACGCTGCGGTCCGTTTTTGCAGGAAAATGCGGAACTCTCCATTTCCTCCCCCTATTCGACGACAATTTCAAAGAATGGTGTCGGGCCGTGTTTCAACGCGGCAGTGTCCAGATTGACCGTCAGATACTCCCCCTCCCGCCGCATCGGAATCCCGTCGCGCCGGATTCCATTGACCGAGAGCGGATAACAGGTTGCACGGGCAACGCCTTTCCGGCGGATGGCGATATCGAACACTCCGGTTTCCAGAAGAACTTTCGAACGGCGTTTCCAGCCGAGGAGAGTGGTCCGGTCCCGCGAGAGGACGGTGTCCCGGGTCATCACCGCCGTGTTGCAGACCAGCACCATCCGGTTGCTGGAGGAGAGCTCCCGCCCGTCCATGGAGACCAGAGCGATGGCGGCGTCCACGCTGGATTTTTTGATCGTCAGCCGGGGAAGCCGGGTCGCCGGTTCGCCGGCGTTGACCACGGCCCCTTCGGTGCGCGGCGTTTTGACCCGGAACCGCCGGTGGATCGGGTCGAGCTCCAGTTCGCCCGTATCGCTGATCAGCACGCCCTGCCGGATTGCCGGAGCTTTGCCTTTTTTCTCCATGCCGGCGATCGCTCCGGCCAGAGAGAAGGAGCTGCCGCCGTCGACAACCTCCGAGTGCCAGTCGAACGATCTGTCTTCCGAACCGCCCTTGACCTGAAGAAGGCGCGAATTGGGGCGGATTGCGGCATGGGGCGAGTAGACCCCCAGACGGCTGAGCAGCGCCAGTTTGCTCACTTCGGAATCAACCGCAAGATCGGCGTCATTCGCATCGAATTTGCCCAGATCCAGAAGGAACTCCGTTTCGGCCGGTCTGACATCGCCGCGCTTGAAGAGCGCGTAGGCGAGAAACTCATTGGCCCGCAGCACCGGAGAGCCCGCGATACGGAAGCTGGAGATGTACATCTCACCGGGTTCGATCACGACTGGTGTTTCGTGGGCGCAGAGAGCGTCCCACCCCTGAAACGCGGAATAGGCGGAGAACAGCAGGCCGTTTTCGTGCTGATACCGGTTCCAGAAGCAGTGATTGTGTTCCGTGATGACCAGAGGCAGGCCGGCGATCCGGGAGGCCGCCGTGTTGCGGAAGTGCGGAGCGTATTCCCGGATGGCGCTCTCCTGACCGACCCGGGAACCGATGGAGTCCCAGCGGCTCGGATGCTTGTAGTAGGTGTTGCGGATGATCATGGCGAGGTGGTCGCGGCGGAACCTCGACATGTTCAGGGTGGCCCGGAAGTTGTATTGCCCGATCAGCCCTTTGTAGCCCAGATTCCGCAGTATGGCGGTTCCGGTCCGGTAGTTTTCGTCGATCGCGTCGAAACAGAACTCCTCCCAGTCGGCGCCGATCTGGTCTTTGCGGAGGAAGTCGGGCAGACGGATCCGGGAGAAGGAGGCGTATTGCTTCTGCCAGGCCTGATTGAGGGAGGCGACAGTGCCGTATTTCTTCTCCAGAAAGGCGCAGAATTTCTTGCGGATGAACTCCATCGCCTCCGGCGCGATATCGCACGACTCGCCCCAGAAGAGGTGAGGAATCGCGAGCGTCTGCTCGTTGAAGAGCTCCAGAAAGACGATCATGGGATCATCCTTCCAGGCGAGGCCGGTGTAGGGATTGACGTGGTTGAGCATCGTCTCCGCCCACGCCTTCCACTCGGCGCGCGCCTTCTCCTCGCCGAACAGCGTCAGCAGCTTCCGGGTGTTGCGCGCCTTCTCCGCCGCGACCAGCAGTTTGATATCCCGTTTGACCTGGCCGGTAACCGGATCTTTGACATGGTCGACAGCCCCGACCCGGAAGAAGGCGATGGCGAAGGTCACGTAAATGCCCCGTTTTTTCAGTTCCGAAAGATAGAAGTCGAACGCCTCAACCCGCCGCGGGTCGGGAATTCCCTTCTGCGTCGACCGGCCCATCAGATGCTGATCGACCCAGAGACGGACCAGATTGTACCCCTGCCGGGAGGCCGCCTCCGCAGTCCGGGCAAGTTTTCCGTGCATATCGGTCACGTCGCCCGCGGTCCGGAGATAGAACGGCGTATCCGCCATCCCCATGAACCGCACGGGAACATCCGGTTTCTTCTCAAACTGGAATCCTTTCCCCGGCACAGCGATCACCCGGCCGTCGGAACCGGCAGGGGAAACGTTTCCCTTTCCAGACAAATCGAGGACGGAGTTTTCGACCACCACCGGAGAGGGGAAGTCGGGTTCCTTCCAGGCCGGTGCGGTGGCCCGGAACTCCTTCTTTTCCGGAGCGATCGGCACCTGTCGGGTGGAGAGGGTGGCTCCCGCGATAATCCAGACGAAATTTTCCGGCGAGGAGAATTCGATGTTCTTCACCGGTTTCTCCTGGAGAGGGAACGCGGAGAGATAGAGCACCCCCTTTCCCTCCGACTCCCGATGCACGTATGCCGGGCGCGCGTTGGGCAGATGGATGAGCTGGGACCAGTCGTCGACATCTTTGCCGCCGACCACCTCAAAGTCGGAATGGCTGCCATCTGCGTAGTTCACCTTGATCTTGCCGGCGACGGTGTCCGCCCGGTTCCAGGCGGCGGTGTGGAGCAGATACAGATATTTCGCCGGAAAGTTCTTCCCGTTGGCGGTAAAGGATTTCAGCGTGGTCGGAACGTAGGTGGAGTTGAAGACGGCACACCGGTCTTTCAGGCGGAACTCCATTCCGCCGAAACTGATCCGCTGAACGTCAAAGCCGCCCATATCGGTTCTGGGCCCCTGGCCGGTCCACCCCTCTTTCGCGGAGGGGTCGGCATAGGTGCGGTTGAGGGCGGAGGAGAGGTCCAGACAGCAGACATCCGACGCGGGAACGGCCAGACCGCCGTCGCGATGCTGAAACGTCACCGTGTAGGTGGTGTCCGGCTTGGCCGAAAAGGTGTACGAACCGAAATCCTTGTATGTGGCGAAGAGCAGCGTCTCCCCGGAGTCTGCGGTTTGAAACAAGCGCGCCAGACTGCGGGAGCCGGCGGGCAGCTGCGGCGTGATCGGCTCGGCATTCAACGCAATGCGCCGGAACCAGATGCCGTGAATGCGGCGGTCCGGAGTCCACTTGGCGCGGAAGCGCAGTGTGACCGTCCCGCCGTTCCGGCCGGTCACGAAGGTATGGGCCCCCGCTTTCCACTGGTCGATTTCAGAGACGGCGCAATCCGAAACCACCGCGGCGGAAGTTCCGGAGGCCGTTTTCGTAAGCAGATTCGGTTTGTCGACCGCGGCGTCGATCTGCAGCTCGGCCGCCCCCAGGGTCGTCAGGACGAGGATCGAGGCCCCGGTGAAGATCTTTCGGTAAGTGTGCTCCATGAAACATTCTCCTGTGGGTTGAGTTGAGGAAAATATCATTTGACTGTTGCCAGCGTCATCCAGAGTATCCCGGATAAAATCAGCAGTGTTCCGCCGACGGTTGAGACGGAAACAGCGGCGCGGAACACCACGGCCAGCGCCAGCTGGATGCAGAGAAAGGAGCCTCCGGTACAAACTGCCGCCGCCAGGTTGGGCGGCAGAACCTTGTAAATGTTCATCAGCGCCAGAATGCTGACGATTCCCAGCGCGTTGCCCAGCAGAAACCCCGGCCAGTAATGGGTCGGCGTCATGGTTCCCCATTTGAAAAGAATCGCCGCTCCGATCTGCAGCAGCATGAAGAGCACAATGCTGACGGATAATATCATTCTTCGGGCCTCCCGGTATGGCGTAACAGGATTTCCGGTTCAATGAGGAGGAGTTCGCCGGAGAGTTTTTCTCCGGTCAGAATGCGGTAGAACTCTTCGATCATCCGTCTCCCGGCAAGCTGTGCATTCTGGTGGACGATCGCATCGATGCTGCCCCGGGCGAGTGCCGCGGCGCTGCCGGGATAACGATCCACCGCCACACAGCGGCACCGCGAGGAGCCTTCGGCCGCCAGCGCCTCGAACAGGGTGCCGCTGACACCGGTGGCCAGAAAGACGCCGCGGAGTGCGGGATGTGCCTTCCGCAGAGAACGGTAACACGCCTCCACCTCCTCCGGCCGGTCGCCGTGTTCGGCGACGCCGACTGGATGAAGGCCGTACTGGCCGGCGGTGTCGACAAAGGCTTCGACCTTTTCCGCATGGTCGCGATAGCTGCGGAATCCGGTGAGCACTCCGACCTCATCGCCCGGCTGCAGCATCAGGGCAAAGAGGTCGGCCGCACATGCTCCCACCTGACGGGCATCGCTTCGGATGCAGATCGCCCGGCGGCTTTCGGAGTCAAACCGGTCGTTGCCCAGGTAGGCAAAGGGAACGTTGCGGGAACAGAGAAAACGCTCCTGTTCGTCATCGAGGGTGATATGGTTGAAAATGAAGGCGGATACCTCCGGTTTTTCCAGCAGGGCGTCGTCGATTGCGCCATCGACGGTGATGAATTCGCCGCCGGCGTTGTAATCGGCCAGTTGCTCCAGCGCATTCTGGATGCCGTTGAGAAATTCCGGCCGCTGGCCGAACTGCCCGGATTCCGAAACCACGACGAGCCGGAGCGGCTTGCGCGACATGCTTTGCGCGATTCGATTGACCCGGTAGTTCATGGCCCGCGCCGTCTCCAGAATTCGGCCGCGCAGTTCCGGCCCGACGCCCGGTTTCCCGTACAGGGCTTTGTTTACCGTATTGAGTGAAACGTTCAGTTTGCCGGCGATGTCGGCAATGGTGGTCCTGCCGTTTTTCATTTTCAGAGCATTCCTCTACAATTCGCCTTTGAAGATTCGATTCAGCCGGAGCAGTTGCTCCGGGCAGCGATGCCAGGAGGGGTCTTCCGGCCCGC
The DNA here is from genome assembly GCF_048170485.1 of Victivallis sp. Classification (NCBI taxonomy): domain Bacteria; kingdom Pseudomonadati; phylum Lentisphaerota; class Lentisphaeria; order Victivallales; family Victivallaceae; genus Victivallis; species Victivallis sp. The sequence continues at coordinate 11,411 of NZ_DBEXAY010000115.1, forward strand.
AGCAACTGCGCAGTACCGTTCCCCACAGACCGGCCCGGCGGTTTGCGCGCACAAAATATTCCGCCATGGCCCAGTATTCTTCGCTCTCCTCCTCCCACTGCAGTTGTGTTCTGGCACAGAAGGAGAGCCCTTCGCCGCAGACGAGCAGAGCGTCCGGGCAGTGTTGCCGATGAAATTCCATCGCGTGCTTGATCGAGGCATCCAGCTTCTCCCGGTATTGAGCGGCGGATTGGCGGAGGGCGTTCCGGAATCGCTGTGACAGTTCCGGAAAGCTCTTTTGATCCAGCTGGGCGTAGAGCCAGATTCGCCGGTACCAGTCTTCCGGAGCGGGCAGCAGACCGCGCCGTGTGTTGCGAATGCTCTCCAGCGGGACGGTGTGCGGCAGGAGAAACCGGTCCAGATCACCGCGTTCTTCCGGCGAAGTGACATCCGTCCCCGGAACGAGCAGGTTCCGTTCCAGCACGCGGTACAGATCCCAGAGAAAGTAGTTGTGAAAATTCCAGATCGGCGGATTGTCGGGGAAGAGTTCCGGATCGGTATAGGGCGTGTAGGTATCCACCGCGAAAAGGACGTCGGGATTCTGCTGAATCAACCGTCGCAGGGCCTGCGCATGTTCTTCCCGGAACCGATGTCTCTCCACCGGAGACAGGTGATTGGCGTTGCCGTAGCCGTTGATGAAGTTCAGCCCGTCCGACTCGTTGAAAATCTCCGCAAAAGCGATCTGCCGGATCACGCCTCTCCGGCGCAGTTCGGCCAGCAGCAGATTGAGTTGCGTAGCAAAATACTCATATCGTTCATGTGCCGGAATTGCATGAAGGCGGCGATTCCGTGCTTCATCGCCGCAATATTGATAGGTGTGAAGATAATACCAGCTTGACAGAATCAGAAAGATGCCATGCCGGGCCGCCGCTTCGCAGAGCTCGAACAACCGTCCGGCGAGGTCACACGGCCCGCCGTCGCCACAGCACCAGCTCTGCCGGATGTTCCGGGTGAAGCCGGGAAATGGTTCCACGATCGGAATCGTCCCCCGTACGCTCCCATCCGGCGAAACATCGATCAGCCCGGCTCCGTCGTCGAACCGTATTGTGTTGAATCCGCGTTCGACCAGTTCCCGCATCATGGTATCCAGATCATGATACGCGCCCCCCTCCGGCGTGTCATGCAAAGCCCAGATCGGCATGGCGATGGTCAGACGTTCCGGCAGATGGTCCGGCAGATTCCGCCCCCCGGGAATTTCTTTCCTCTCTCGTTTGGGAAACGTTTCCCTTACGGTACTCATGAGCTCCTCCGTTTGATTTCGGGGAATACGATAAAACAAGATCAGGGAAACGTTTCCCTTCCCTGTCATTATACAACAATAAAATGAAAA
>NZ_DBEXAY010000116.1:0-10453 GCF_048170485.1 Victivallis sp.
AAAAATCCAAATTTTCCATCATCGGCGAGGAGGGGGCGGCCGCCGCGGCAGAGTGGTACGGCAGGCAGGATGCTGAAATGTGGAAAATGCTCGGTCTCGATCTCTCCACGCAGCAGGGAAACGCCATAAAGAGGCTTGAGGATCTTTCCGTGGCAAAGCGGATGGCGGAAGCCGGGAAGGAGGCCGAAACCATCAAACTTGCCACCGGCTGGGAAAAGGGCGCGGACGGCAAATGGCGCACCGAAACCGACGACAACTGGCAGTTCTCTCCGGAGTTCCTGCGTCTGGAACCGTATGAATCACTGCCGATTGACCGCTGTATTCAGGAGGGAACGGAACTCTTCTCCGCCTATCCGGAGCTGCGGGAATTCAATGTCCGGCTATCCACATCGTTGGAGATGCAGCAGTCGAAAGGCTGGTTCGACCGGGAAGGCGAGGAGATTGTTCTGCAGCAGGACGGGCTTCCCGCGATGAAGAAAACGCTGATTCACGAGATTCAGCACTACATTCAGGAGCAGGAGGGATTCGCGCCCGGCGGAAATCTGTACACCGCCTCCCGGCTGGCGGCAACCGGCAATTACAGTTCGACCGAACTTGCCGACGCCTACCGGAAATTCCATGACAATGTGAAGCTCCTGCCCGGTGATCTGTATGAAAACATCGGCCGGGTGTTGCATGAGGATTCCTTCCGGAACTTTCGCGACGTTCTGGGCGAGGAGCTCGGCGAACTCTGGGGCAGCGGAGAGACCGCGATTGATTTCATGCGCAACGCCTACGATTCGAGCAACCGCGAAACGTTCCTGCAGATCTATGAAGCGGAGCTGGAAAAGGCGGAGAAGGGACACCCGGACGCATTTTCCCTTTATCGCCGTCTCGCTGGAGAAGTGGAGGCAAGGAATGCGGAGAGGCGCTCCGGCCTGTCGCTGGAAGAGCGGCTGCGCACTCTGCTCGCCAATACCGAAGATGTTGCCGAACAGGATAAAATCTATCTGGAAAAGAATACGGCTGATCTCCCGCTTTCCCGCGAGGAGGATTCGGCCGCTTTCCAGAAATGGTTTGCGGATTCCAAGGTGGTGGATGCGGAGGGGAAACCGCTGGTGGTGTATCATGGATCCCCGAATGATTTCACTGTATTCAGCTACAAATTCAACAATAGCAATGGACAGGCGGAGGGGCGCGGATTTTACTTCACCGACAATCGCAGTTATGCGGAGGGATATCAAAGTGATGGCGGGAAATTATTCGAAGTCTACCTGTCGCTTCAAAATCCGTTGAATCCCAAAGAGCTGACGATCACGAAACCGGAACTCCGGAAAATTATCAACGCGATTGATCCGGATGGGGACGGCATTTCGAACTACGCGGAAGACAGTCGCGGATATCCCGGCTCGGCATGGCGAAACCGGGCGCTGGATAGCGCGGTGAATGCGATTTACGACAGCAGTGAAAACGATGCCGATATCATCGGAGAGCTGTACAGTTCTTTCGGTGGTGGAACCGTTCTGGAAGAGGTCAGAAGAATTTCCGGTTACGATGGTTTTATGACCAGAAACGAAAACGGAGACACGGTTTACGTCGTTTTCTCGCCGACACAGATCAAGTCCGCGACGGAGAATGTCGGAACATTTGATCCGGAGAATCCGGATATCCGCTTTTCGGAATCCGGTCAGGCGGAGGAGCTGGCAAACCTGATGGCCAAGCGGGTGGCGCCGATTATCCGCGACGCCAACGGGCGCGATTCCGATGTGCGCGAGGAGGTGCGGACACTGCTTTCACAGGAGGGGTTCGACACTCCAATCGCCAGCGGCGGGGATAACTCCCTCTTGACTTTTCGCTTCGTCGCACTATATTCCCTGCAGAACAGGATACATGACAATGACGGAAAACCGGATCGGCAGAAAAATCAATCAGTACCGGAAGGAGAAGAACCTTACCATCAAGGAGTTCTCCGAACTCTCCGGCATCAGCACCGCTTTGGTCAGCCAGCTCGAACGCGGCATCGGCAACCCGAGTTTGAGTGTGCTTCGCCTCATCAGCCGGACGCTGGGAATCTCGCTCTCCTCCCTCTTCCTCGAGGAGATCGACAACGCTTCTCTGATCCGCCGCCGCGAGGAGCGCGAACGCATTCACAACCCCGGCGAAAAGGATGCCGTCTATTTCAACCTCACCCCCGGCCCGCTGAAGTCCGGCGTCGAACTCCGCCTCATGGAGCTGCCCCCCGGGTGCGAAACCAACGACGGTTTCTCCCAGCACTTCGAGGAGGAGACCGCCTATCTGGTCCGCGGTGAGGCGGTGATCCTCTTCGAGGAGGAGGAGTTTCTGCTCCGCTCCGGCGATACCGTGCGGATTCTGCCGCTGCGCAAACACAAACTGCGCAACCCCGGGCGGGAACCGGTCCGGGTGCTCTTCATCCGGAGCAAGCTCAACTACTGAAGCTCCGCCGCGGCGTTGAAGCTGAGCTGCCCCGCTTCGTTCCGCCCGCAGCAGAGGAAGCGGCTCCCCGAACGGATGCCGCCGACGGTCAGAAGTTCCGGCGCCCGCACGGCGGAGAGAAAGTGCAGCTCCACCTCGCGGAAGCGCGGCGAACTTTCTCCCGGTTCGGTCGCGCAGTCCTGCACCAGCCCCGCGTATTCGGCGTTGTTGAGGTGTCCGTTGACATCCTCCATCGTCGGCCGGACGCGGATTTGGAACCGGGCGGGCACCTCCGGTTCCGGCAGTTTGGTTTCCAGCGGGAAGTAGTCCGGCTTCTCCGCATTCGGGGGCAGGGCGGCCGGCAGCTGTTCCAGCCGGACCGGGCGCAGTTTTTCCGCCGAAAGCAGCAGCCACGCGCTCGACGCCACCGCAATCTCTCCCCCGTCCTCCCCGGTCAGGCGGAACTGGCGGTGCGCGAAGAGGCGGCGGAAGCCGTTCGGCCAGGTCTCCACCGTGACGCTCTCCCCGATTGCCGGATAGCGGCGGATCGACAGATGGAGCCGCGACAGCACCCACAGCAGCCCCCGTTCGGAAAGCGCCTCCAGCCCCACGCCGAGCTGTGCGGCGTGGTTGGCGGCGGCCTCCTGCAGAAAATCAAACCAGCTGGAGAGTTTCAACAGTCCGTTCCGGTCGGTCTCCCGGCAGCGGACGCGGAAGGTTTCCCGATGGGTCGGCGGCGGTTGAAGTTCTTTCATGGGATCGTTCTCTCCTGAAATTACGGTCTGCGCAGCGGGCAGTGCCCGAAACGCTGACGTTCCTGATTGGCGAAACTCCACAGCTCCGGATCGCGGGCGAGCCGTTTCACCAGCGCGGTGGCGGAGATTCTGCACCGTTCCGCCGCCGGTTTCAGCTCCCATTTCTCCTCCTCGAGCAGATCGAGCAGATGGGCAAGCATGAGCGGGTAGTCGGCGTGTTCGACGGCGCATTCGATCCGCTCCGGCGGTTCCGCCGGGCTCTGTCGGATCCGGTAGGCGAGGGCGAGCCGGAGCTTGCGCAGTGCGGCGGCGCGGTTGCGGTGCTGGCTTCGCTCGGTGCAGTCCTCCGCAACGACGCCGAACGCCGGCAGCCGCACCCGGGCCGCGCTGGAGGTTTTGTTCCGCTTCTGGCCGCCGTTGCCGGTCCCCTTGAAGAACTCCAGTTCACAGCAGGCGGAGAGGGCGGAATCATCCAGTTTCAAAATTTCATCGCGATTTTCCATCGAATCGGCTTTCAATTTCCCTGTTTTGGAGTTACAGTTATATTAATGGTTTTTACGGAGATTTCAAGCGGTATCGCCGCAAATTTTCTGATGGAGAGAGTGGAATGAAAGTTCTGGTCGTCGGTTCCGGCGGGCGCGAGCATGCGCTCGTCTGGCAGTTGAAACAAAGTCCCGAGGTGGAAACCGTCTACTGCGCCCCCGGCAACGCCGGGATTTCCGCCGATGCCGAATGCGTTCCGATCGGCGTCGGCGAACTGGAGAAACTCGCCGATTTCGCGGCGGAACACGCGGTGGATCTCACCGTCGTCGGCCCCGAAGCGCCGCTCTGTGACGGCATCGTGGACTGCTTCCGGCGCCGGAACCTCGTCGTGTTCGGTCCGGACCGGGAGGCCGCACAGCTCGAAGGCAGCAAGGATTTCGCCAAGAGCTTCATGCTCAAGTACGGCATTCCCACCGCGAAGGCGGCCACCTTCACCGCCGAGGCGCCCGCCGCGGAGTATGTGAAGAAGGAGTTCGCCGCCGGAGCGAAGGGGATCGTCATCAAGGCGGATGGACTCGCCGCGGGCAAGGGGGTGCTGGTCGCCGACAACGAGGCGGATGCGCTCGAATTCCTCGCCGGATGCTTCCACGGCACTTTCGGCGCCGCCGGAGCGAAGGTGCTGGTTGAAGAGTGTCTCGTCGGCGAAGAGGCGTCGATTCTGGCGCTGACCGACGGCAACACGATCGTGCCGCTGGTCTCTTCGCAGGATCACAAGCGGGTCTTCGACAACGACGAGGGGCCGAACACCGGCGGCATGGGGGCCTATTCGCCCGCGCCGGTGGTGACCGATGCGGTGTGGAAGAAGATCGATGCGGAGATTCTTCAGCCCTTCCTGCGCGGCATCCGGGCGGAGAAGCTTAATTTCCGCGGGGTGATCTTCGTCGGAATCATGGTTGTCGACGGGGAGCCGAAGGTGCTGGAATTCAACGTCCGTTTCGGTGACCCGGAAATTCAGCCGGTGATGCGCCGGTTCGAGGGGGACTGGTTCGACGTGCTCAAAAAGACCGCCGAAGGGCGGCTCGCCGAGGCGAAACTCGCCTGGTCGGAGGAGCCGGCGGTGTCGGTGGTGCTCGCTTCCGGCGGGTATCCCGGCAGTTACGCCAAGGGGTATCCGATCTCCGGACTCGATGAGGCCGCCGCGACCGGCGCGGTGGTGTTCCACGCCGGAACCTCCTTTGACAAGGAGGGGAGGATCGTCAACTCCGGCGGCCGGGTGCTCGGCGTCTCCGCCCGCGGCCGCGACATTCGCGAGGCGATCCAACACGCCTACGAGGCGGTGGATAAGATTTCGTTCAAGGATGGCTTCTGCCGCCGGGACATCGGCGCGAAGGCCCTGAAACATTTGAAGTAACCCGAAGCAAAAGAAGGATGTGTGAAATGAAACGTACCATTCTCGCTGTCTGCGGTGCAGTGCTGGCCGGAGCGATGTTCTGTGGCTGCACCACGGTGGAGTCCACCCAGAAATTCAACGCGCTCGGACTGGGCACGCCGAACGAGAAGGCGGTCTGTCAGACCTTCGTCGAGATTCCCGGATACTACTTCTGGGGGCTGCCGCTGCTGGTCGGCAGTGCGGCGGGCGATGGAAAGTGCGCGCTCTTCCAGTACACCGGAACCACGGAGAATGTGGTCAATCTGCTGACCCGTGAGGCGAAGTCCAAGGGGGCGGCGCGGGTGATCAATGTGCAGTGCACCGTGACCGAGACGCCGGTCTGCTTCTTCCTCCTGACCCGCCGTTCGATGCAGGCTTCCGGAACCGGCGTCCGCTCGAAGGATGCCGCGGTGAAGAACGCCGTTCACCAGTACGAGATGGCGCCGTAGTCCGGCGGAAAGGAGCGCCGGTGCCTGATGGAAAGCAAGGAGAACAAACCCAAGGTATTCGTCCTCGACACCAACGTATTGCTGCATAGTGCGCAGAGTGTTGAGTCGTTTCAGGACAACGACGTCGTCATTCCGATGGCGGTGGTCGAGGAGCTGGACAAGTTCAAGAAGAACTCCGACGAGCTCGGCCGCAACGCGCGGCAGGTGATCCGTTATCTCGACCGCCTGCGGCAGAAGGCGCTGCCGAAGACCGGGCAGCTTCGTCTGGGGGTGCCGCTTTCGAGCATTTCCGCCTCCGCGACCGGGAAGCTGTTCGTGCTGACGGCGACGACCGGGCAGGACACTCCGGTGGCCCGCAAGGTCGATGCCACTTTCGGCAGTGAACTGGCCTACTCCTCGCCGGACAACCGGATTCTCCGCGTCGCCTACGACCTCAAGCGCAAGGGGCGGCGGGTGATTTTCATCAGCAAGGACATCAATCTGCGCATCAAGGCGGATGCTCTCGGCATTGCGGTGATGGATTTCGAGCGGGGCAAAGTGAACAGCTCCTCGCTCTACACCGGATTCCGCGCTGCGGAGATTCCGGCATCGGAGATCGACAAACTCTACCGGGAGCATCATCTGCCGGCGCGCCCCTTCGGTTTGCTCCCCAACGAGTTTCTGGTGGCGACGGCGGAAGGAAATCCGAAACAGTCGGTGATCGCCCGCTGCCGGGCCGACGAACTGCTCGTGCCGGTGGACCGCGCCAAGACCGATTCGGTGTGGAACGTAAGTCCGCGCAACCGGGAGCAGCGCATGGCGTTCGACCTTCTGCTTGATCCGGCGGTGAAGCTGGTGACGCTGGTGGGCGGAGCGGGGACCGGCAAGACGCTGTTGGCTCTGGCCGCCGGCATGCAACTGGTGCTCAACGAGAATCTCTACGACCGTATTCTGGTGTCGCGCCCGATCATTCCGCTCGGCAACGACATCGGATTTCTGCCCGGCGACAAGGGGGCGAAGCTGGCGAGCTGGATGCAGCCGATCTTCGACAACCTCGACTTTCTGCTGGGCGGCGAAGCGGAACGGCGGGCGAAGAGCTCTTCGCGCTATTCGACCGAGGGGTTGATCAATTCACACAAGCTGGAGCTGGAGGCGCTGACCTACATCCGCGGGCGGAGCATTCCGCGGCAGTACGTGATTGTGGACGAGGCGCAGAATCTGACGCCGCACGAGGTGAAGACGATCATCAGCCGTTGCGGGGAGGACACCAAGATGGTGCTGACCGGGGATCCTCATCAGATCGACAATCCCTATCTGGATGCGTCGAGCAACGGCTTGAGCTACACGGTGGAGCGGCTGAAGGGGCAGCATGTATTCGGGCACGTCACACTGGCGCGCAGCGAACGCAGTGAACTTTCGGCGCTGGCGGCCTCTCTGCTGTAGAGCAACCAAAAGGCATCTCCGGCTTCAGAAAAGAATTTCCCGGAGCCGGAGAGCCGTGATACTGCATTGGGAGCAGATTGGATCAGAATTTAACCGTAACGCCGGTTCCTCCCTTTTCCCCGGTGGGAAGTCCGATACTTTTGGAGATGCCGTCGAGCATAAGATTCATCTTCTGCAGTCTGGCGGTCGGATCAACCGCAATTACACTGTTGCCTTTGATCAGGAAAGCGCCGGGGGCACTGGTCTGAAAATTACCGAGTTTGCCGGGCTCGTGAAAAATCGCTCCGATTGTGCCATCGTTGAATTCAATTGCCTGAATTGCGCCGGTGTTGGAAAGAACTTTTCCTTTTCGCCAGTTTGCGGTTTCTTCCGGCGTCGCGCCGGGAAGGATGGCGAAACAGTAGGACACTTCCTGCGGTTTTATTCCATGGTTGATCTGGAGATGAAAGACATCCCGGGTTTCCATGCGGGGAGAGGAAAGACCTCCTTCAAGAATCCGCCAGTCACCAGTTCGTTTGCCGGTGGAGAGAATCAACCCTTTTCCCCGGTAGCCGATTCCATCATGATGGAACCACTCCCTCTGCTGCCTGATTTCTCCATTGCGGATACAGCTGTTGACGGTGGTGGCGACTTCATGGGGACTTGTGGAGGAGATGTCGGCGCCGAGTTGATAGATGGCGTCGGTGTCGAAGAAATACGCTTTTTTCGCTTTGACTCCGTCGAGATTCATCGTGAATACTGCGGCTCCCCGAACCCCGTCTGTCACGCCGCCGACGAATTCCGTTTCCCCAAGCTGGCGCCACTGACGGCTGAGAGTCCATCGAGGAATTTGCCCCCCGCCGCATCGAAGTCCCCGTGCTCGACTTTCCGCTGCTGAATAGATGGGCGTTTTCGGTAGCGTGGTTCCTGGCAACCGGGTCCAATCCCAGCAGGGAAGGATGTTGTCATATTCCTTACCGGAACGCATCACCAGACAGACGCCGTCGGAAAAGTAACGTCCAAGCGCATTGTCCCAGTTGGTATCGTCCTCAATCGGCCTTACCCGTACAGAATTCATCCGAACTGCAGCATACCATTCCGGACGGCGATGCACCATGTAGTCGGAATTCCAGAAGTGGCGATTGCCGACCAGCGTGTTCCCCGCAACCGGTTTCAGTACGTCATTATATTGAGTGAAGCTCCCGGGATCCGCATTGCGAAGTTTACGAAATGCTTCAAGAATTTTCTTCCCCTTGTCTGCCGTGGCATTTCTGCCGAGCTGGCGGCCACAGGCGAGAAGATCCAGTTTTCCCTGCCATAGAACCCAGCGGAAGCCATCGAAGGCCAGCGTATGCATGATGCGCCACTGTTGCGGAGTCAGCGCCCAGCGGGTATCGCGCCAGAGTTCGGCCCAGTGGGCGATTTTGCTGAAAAATTCACCTCCGTAATTGCCAAACTGGATCTGCGGCCCATGCTGGTGGTAGCTGCCGTCTGTTCGGATGCCGCCGAACAGCCAGTCGTTTTTCCGCATTGCCGGAGCAAAGCGAATTTCCTCCTGAATTACATTCGTTGCCTGCGTCATAAGATGATATTTCCGTTCCAGGAGAGCCCGAAGAAAAATATTTTCTGCCGCAAAAACCCGGTTGTTGCCGGTATATCGAGGATGGAACTTTGTCTGGCGGCAGACCCGCAGAGCATCCCGGCGCAAAATTCCAGCCGGGAAGAGTTCCGGAGTCAACAGCAGAATTTCCGCCATAGTACGAGGAACCATCAATGCATTGAACCACCAGTTTCCGCTCTGGGGACGGTTGACCGTCCAGAAGGAAACCGCTTGCCGGATTGCCATGCTGTTCCGCCGAAAAGCGTGCTCAGGCATGTCGCCTGCAGCTAGAATGCGCGCCAGCTCTCGAGTGCGGCGCAGATGTTCGGCAGACCGCCATGCCGAGTGATTGTCGTCGCGATAATCAATGTCTTGAAATGAACCATCAGGTTGTTGAAGAGAAAGCCATCGCTCCACGTCACGAAAGAGCATCTTTTTCTCAAGTAGTTGATTTCTAATCCGTTCTTCCAGAAGAGCACATTCCTTGCTCTGAACATTGGATAAGACGGGCTCCTCTATGGCAGCCTCCTCTTCTTCGATCGCTTCATCATTCAGTATCTGTAGAGAAGAGAGATCGAAATCAACCTGGCCGGAACAGCCTTCCAGACCGAGACGTAATTCCCCTTTTTTCACATCTCGGGGAATTATTGTAGAAAAATCAAATTTTCGCCATTCAAAAGAGCCTGCCGGTATTACTGCACCCGGCCAGAATTTTTTGCCACGGCTGTTCTGGTAATACAGTTGAATTTTGATTCCTTTCGTGAGGTCAGCAGGCTGGGAAACGTCATTTGCTCGAACCTTGATCCGCAACAGAAATTCTCCATTTTGAAATGGAGTAAGATCGATTGCTGCCCGGAAACAATATTGGCCGAAAGCAGTTTTCTCCGACGGAACATTGACAGTAAAAATGTTTTTTCCTTGCAGATGTTCCGCTTGACAATAACGGTCCGCACGCCAGTGCAACTTGCAAGAATTCGTCGCAGTTTCGGCATTGACCACGAGACTCAGAAGACACGATATGCTTATGCCTGCTTGAAATATTTTCCCTGTAATCTTCATATTTTCCTCTGGAATGTTGCGGTTTCATAAGCGTTGTCGATTGAAAAGAGCCATTTTTTTAATGGAGCGGTACCAATGTCGTCTGTAACGAGACTTCCTGTGCAGCGCACAAGTCGATGGAGACTAGAGGGTTTTCGCAACCCAATTAATTACTCGGTTTTTCCCTGAAAAGCGGCATTGACATAGCCGGTAATCTTCATCGGAGAATTTATAAGTTCAGTGCCGCTCATTGTTGTAACATGCCCGTCTGCCATAGCGACGTTTGCACGATTATTGTGCAAAGTGTGGATCGCTGGATGACTGGAAAGATTCAGACTGCTCTGTGAGAAAAACCACCAGCTTGATGCATCTCTGGCTGGCCGGATTGTATCGGCCAGCATGACCAGGGCAGAAGGTTTCCTCATACGGGAACTTACCAGAAAGCGACTTTCCCCGCTGCCGGCTGGAGTGAATTTATATGTAATTTCACCAAATCGTTCAGAGAAACCGCTGTCTTCCGTATCCAGCGGCATACCGTAGGCATATTTTATGCCGGTATTGGAAGCGTTTTCTTCTGCATATTTCATTGCTTGATCGACATTGGGACTGGCCGGGCAGAGAAAGACTGAGAATGGCAGATAGACTGTTCTGTTATTGAACGTCAATTGATTGCGTACCCAGCGTCCTCCGGAAAGAATCACGTGGTAGGGTTCATAACTTGTTTCGTAACTGGAGCGCAGTACAAAAAGTCCCTTGTTGTCATCCGCATAAGAGATATGGGCAGTCATGACTTCTTTCTGTTGACTGATGCATTGAGTTGCCTTTGCCCTGGCACGCGCCTTGTTCAATGCCGGCAATAGCATGGCCGCAAGGATTGCGATAATTG
>NZ_DBEXAY010000117.1:0-6575 GCF_048170485.1 Victivallis sp.
TGATTTCATTTTTTTGTGCTTTCGCGGTCCTGTCGCTTGCGGCAGCCGAGCCGTACAGTCTGAGCCGGACGGAAAAAGCCATTACCGTCAAAAGCGGCGGGGCGGAATTCATCGTTCCCGCCAGAGGCCACATTCTGGAGAGTGTGGAGGCCAAAAGACTGGAACGGCCTATTGCGAACGTCCTGCTTGTATCGAATGGAGGCCGCCAGTTTTATATAGTGCCGGACGGACGGGACAACAAGTTCACCGTTCTGGAAAACAGCGACATGAAAAAGGTCATTCGAGCGGATCTCTCCCTCGCTGAATCCGAAAAAGGGCAGCCGGTGCGGCCGATCGATTTTGCACGCCTCATCGTGTACTACCAGTTCGTATCCGGCATTCCCGGTGTGGTGGTTACCGAAAGGCTGACAGCGGTTAAACCGTTTTCCCTGCACAAGTTCAATGTCGGGCTCATGACCAGATTCGAAGAGTGCGCCATTGATTCGATGGCGCTGAAACCGTACCCCTCCGCGGCAGAACAGAAAGGCGGAACAAAATGCAAGGAGTATATTTTAGGGAAAAAGGCCGACGGGTTACGATATTATCTTTCCTGTGAGGCGAAATCATATATGCCGCCGGGGATGTTTTTCATTCCTTTCCGCACCATCATTCCGGCTACCGGGATCAATATCGCGGCGGGCGGGGTTGAAGAGGTTTCCTTCGTCATCGGCCGCGTTCTGCAGGACAGTGATGTCGAGCTTCTCAATTCCCTGAAAAAGGCGGCGGGCAAGCCGGACGAGGCGCATTCGGAAGCCTCGCTCAACAAGCTGCTGACGGGGAAACAGATTTTTGCGGAAGCTTTAAAGAAAAATTATCACGGCGATTTCTCCGACTGGGATAAGATCCCGGTCTGCGTCACGCGCGGTGAAACCAGAGACTACCGGCCGATCGCCACAAACACGTGGAGCGGTCCGGCCGACCTGAGCTTCCTCTTCAAATGCGCTTACGACAGCGAATATCTCTATTTGCTGATCGACGTGACGGACGACATTTTGCGCAATACTTTTGACGGTGATGCCATCTGGCTCGGGGACTCCGTCCAGTTCGGCATCGATGCATTATGCGACCGTGACGGACGCTCCTTCATCAACTTCGCCGTGGCGCAGGCCGGCGCCCGGCCTGTGATCTACTGTTTCGGGCATCCCGACAAATCATTTGTCGGCGATCTCTCCGGAACGATCCGGAATAAGTCGCGCCTGCGCGAACGGGGGATTGTTTACGATCTGGCAATCCCCTGGAAATTTCTGAAACCATTTGAGCTGATCCGCGGAAAATTCGGTTTCAATTTCGCGGTAATCGATCAGGATGACGGAACAAATTACGAAAACTGGATGGGTATTACCGACGGGGTTTTCGGCGGCCGCAATCAAGCTCTCTATCTTGACCTGAATCTGCAGTCGGTGGAGTCCGCAATTGCGGCTTCATCGAGGGAACCGAAACCGCAAAGTGCCTTTCCGTCCAGAATTCTTTTTGCGGACGACAAAACAAAATTCTCTTCGTTTGTCATGCTTTCAGATGAAAAGCTGCTTCCCGCCGAGTTGAAGATTTTTTTCAATGGAAAGGAAAAATTATCTTTTCCGCTGACGAAAGGTTTCAACAATTTCAGCAGCGAACTTGCCGCCGGAGCCGTCCCCGCCGGAAATTATACCATCCAGACGGCGCTGGTCAAAGACGGCAAAGTCCTGTATGAGACGCAGGAGACGCTTTCCCTGCTCAGCAGGGAATTTCTGAATTCACTGATCGCCAAAGTCGAAGGCGGGGAAAAGGCTCTCTCCCAAAAAATAGAGCAGATTGTCGCGAAAACCGGAAAACAGCCGGAATATCTCAAGGCGTGCGCTGCCATGTTCCGCTATTTCATCACGTTGTCACGGAGCGACATTTCAGCGGAAGAGGTGATGCAGGGCCAGAAAAAGGTCAAAGTTGAAGGTCCCTATAAGCGTTACGTTTACGATCGTCTCTACAAAAATCTTTCGTACCTTGATGCGCTTTCCGGGAAATTGCTTGCACGGGCTGACGATATCCTCGCCGGCAGGACGGCTCCCGTCACACTCCCCGCGTATCGCCGCGGCGTTCAGCCGGTCGTTGCGGACGGAGGCTTCAAGGTGGACGGCAGGGAGCTGCTGCTGATCGGTCCGAACACCTGGACGAACGTCCGCGGTTTCCGGGATGAACACTTCCCCGTGATTGCCGAAACGGGAATGAATTTCGTCAATGTGTTCTACGTCGGCGGAAAGAGGCGTGACGGTCTGATCAAGTTGGCGGAGGAGAACGGACTGTACTTCTCCTACGGTGCGACGACAGCAACGTTTCTGAATGAGGAGACGATCACGACCGACTATTACAAGAGTCGGGCCACCAATCCGAATCATTATCTTTACCCGATGAAGCAAATCAGTCCCAACATGGTGTTCAGCATCGCTCAAGGAGAACAATTTCCGCGCAAGTATGAGATGACGCCGGCATGGAATGCGGAGTTCCAGGCGTATCTCAGGAAGAAGTTCGGAACGCTTGGAAAACTTAATTATGAACTGAGTACCGATTTCAAAAACTTTGAAGAAATTGACTACGGCAAGGCGCTGCGGTTTCCTGCGCTGAAATATGAGAGCTTTCTCTACCGCCTGTCCCGGATCCTGCCCCGACAGAAAATCGATGCGGATTTCAAGAGACAGTATTTCGGGCGGCCAGTCACCACGCACTATTCGACCAATTACAACATTACCGGTCTTGATCCGCTGATCGTCCTCTGCGATTTTGAAGGGATATGGAATATCTTCGATCTCGTCGGATTCGACGGCGGCGTCGGCGTCGACGCCTCCTCCTTCGCCGTCAATTTCAGCAAGGGAACGATCGACTGCGACCTGGCCCGCTCGTTCTATCCGGAGAAACCGATCACGAACAATGAAAACCATATCATCGTCGATGGGGTGTATCAGGAGTATTCGGACGAAGAAACTTACATTTCCAACATCCTGACCTACTTTCACGGTTTGAATGCCGGCAGCGTCTGGGTCTGGGTGCCCTCCTTTCACACCTACGGCGAATATGCGTTCACGCGTGCCAACACCTATCACGCCACGATTCAGTGCGCGATCGACCTGCGGCGTTTCCCGGAAGAGATTGCGGCCTTCCGCAGGCAGGCGGAGCCGCCGTTCCGCATCCTGCACTCCCTGCCGGCCATGACGGATCGCGACCTCTATGTCAAAAGCCTGTACGGCGTCTATGAGGGAAGTTACTTTACCGGCTGGCCGGTGCGTTTTCTCTCCGAACGCATGGTCGAGAGAAATGATTTCAAAAATGCAAAAATCGTCATTGTCCCGGAGGCGAAGCGGATCTCCGGACGGACTTTCGCGGCACTTGCCGCATTTGCAGAAAAGGGAGGAAAGGTCCTGACTTTCGGCAAAGACGCCCTGACCTGTGACGAATACGGGAAGCCGGTACCGGGACGGCAGGAAACCTTGAAGAAGTTCATCCGCAAGCCATCGTCCGGCCCTGTGGAATATGCCGGGGAGCTTGAGGCGCTTCTCGGGGCAATGAAAATCACTCCGCCGGTTGTAATCACCGGCAAGGACGGCAAAATTCCTTTCGGGGTTGAATACCGCACCGCCAGAGGGAAAAACGGGGAAACGCTCCTCTATGTCGTGAATCTCACCAAAGCTCCGGTCGAGATCCGGCTTGCGGGAAAATGGACCGACCTGTTCAACGGGAAAGCATTTCCGGAAAACAGTGTCCTGAAATCCCTGGAACTTCACCTGTTGAAAAGCAATTGAATATAACGGGGGAGATTTCTCCCCACAGGATACGGAAAGAAAAAATGCAGACCATACGGTTCGGAATTATCGGAGTCGGAGGACGCGGCGGCGTTTTCCTGGACAACAACCATCTCCCGGAGCAGGGATACGAAATCACCGCCGGCGCGGATGTCGATCAGGAGCAGCTTGCCGGATTTAAAAAACGTTTTCCAACGGCGAAAGCATTTTCCGATTACCGGAAGCTCCTCGCGTTGCCGGAGCTTGACGCCGTATTCGTGATCACACCGGATGATCTGCATGAAGAGATGGCCGTTGCCGCCCTGGAGGCCGGGAAACACGTCTATCTTGAGAAACCGCTGGCAATCACCGCCAGCGGTTGTGAGAAAATCCTGCGCGCCGCCATGCGGACCGGGAAAAAACTGTACATCGGCCACAATATGCGCTGCATGCCCGTCATTCTGCGCATGAAGGAGCTGATCGATTCCGGCGTGATCGGCGAGGTCCAGCTCGCCTGGGAGCGACATTTCATCAATTACGGCGGCGACGCCTATTTTCATGACTGGCATTCGGAACGGAAACACACCACCGGACTCCTGTTGCAAAAGGGCGCGCACGACATCGATGTGCTGCACTGGCTCATGGCTTCGCACACGACGAAAGTTACCGGAATGGGAATGCTTTCGGTCTATGACAAATGCCGCCGCCGCGCTCCCGGCACTCCCGGACATGCGCTGTGGGATGTGAAGAACTATCCGCCGGAGGCCGCTCCGCCATACTCCCTCGTGATCGACGTCGAGGACAGCAGCATGATTCTGATGCAGCTCGCCTCCGGAAAGCAGTGCGCCTATCTGCAATGTCATTACACGCCGGACAGCGACCGCAACTTCACGTTCATCGGCACAAAAGGGCGCATTGAAAACCACGGAGTTGAGGACAATGCGCAGATTCTCATCTGGACGAACCGCGCCGAAGGCTATAACGTGCCCGATCGCGTCGAAACGTTGCGCGGCATTGCCGGAACACATTCCGGTGCTGACCCGGCGATCATGAGAAACTTCCGGGAATATGTCCGGGGAACGGCGGAGCCGATCTCCAATCCTCTGGATGCCATGCGCGCGGTCCTGGTCGGAATCGCAGCGCACGAATGCATGCGGGGAGACCTGAGATGCCGTGAGATCCCTGAAATCGCACCGGATGTTCTGGAATATTTCCGCAGAGAGAAGAAAGCTTGAGAACCCAAATGGAACAATCCCCTTCTCCCCGAAGCTACCGGGTCGGCACATTGCGGTATACCTTGCCGCGCCTGCTGCTCGTTTCGGTTATGATGCTGCTGGCGACCCAGGCGATGAGCCTGGTGTGTTACAACCTGGTCCCGAGTGTGAAACCGATCCTGCTGGACCGCGTCGGAGCAAGTTCCACGGAAATCGCCCTGATTATCAGTACGATTCCCCAGGCACTCAACTTCGTGCTCTGTCCGCTGATCAGCACGATCAGCGACAAAACCAGAAGCCGGATCGGGCGGCGCATGCCGTTTCTGATCGGTTCCGCGCCGGTACTCGTCCTTCTGCTGGTGCTGATCGCCTGGTCCGGCGATCTGGCCGCATTGCTTGTGGAAATCTTTCCGGCTCTCCGGTCGGTCAATGTCGCATTCTGGCTGCTGGCAACGCTGATCCTGTTGTTCCAGGTCGTCTACCTCTTTCCCGGCTCGGTCATCTATTACCTGATTGCAGACGTGATCCCCAGGGAATGCCTCGGCCGCTATATGGCGATTGCCACGATAGCCGGTTCAGGCTTGAGCGCCGGATTCAACTTTTTCATCCTGAAATATGCCGTCGACAGCATGAAAACAACCTTCTGCATCCTCGGAGCTCTGTATCTGGCCATTTACATCCTGCTTCTCTGCTTTGTTCCGGAAGGAAAATATCCGCCGGTCGAGGACACAATTTCCGTTTCCGGCAATTTCCTGGTACGGGCGAAGGCCTATGTGGCCATGTTCTTCCGGGAGTGCTTCTCCCGCAGGATATTTGTTCTGCTGTTTTTCTGCACCGGACTGAATCAGGCTTCCAACATCTGTCGAAGCATGTACAATATTCTTTTCGCCACCAAGGACATCGGTTTGTCCATCAGCGGTTACGGCAGAATCATCGGAATCGGTGCGGTGATTTCGGCCGTCGTCATTTTCTTCATGGGTAAAATCATGGACCGGACGCATCCAATGTTCATCTACCTGATCGGCGGAATCTTCATTCTTCTGGTCAATGTCTTCGGTTATTTCTTCGTCTACACGCCAATGACCTTTGCCGTGATCGGCATCGCGACTGCGATCATGTACGCGATTCAGGGATTGGCCTACAGTCCACTTCTGATCAACCTGCTGCCGCCGGACAAATTCGGGCAGTTTTCCAGCGCGAACTCCATGGTCAACGCCGTTGCTGTCCTGTTCGGATCCTGGCTGGGCGGAATTCTGACCGACTGCTTCGGCTACCGGGTCATGTTTCTGTGGGATTTCTGCATCACACTGCTGGCAACCTTTGCTCTGCTGGGCGTATATAAGCAGTGGAAGCTGCTCGGCGGCAGGGAACATTATACCCCGCCCGCCGTCGATGTGGCCCCTGATTCTTCCGGGGCAAATTAACTGATGGCTGTGACGGGGCGTATCCGATATTTATGCACATCTGTTCCACGTTTTTACAGATTGTAAACCTGACTTGGCGGGACTGGAAAAGTAATCTCAAGAACGCTGCCCCGACAAGCAGGGGTGGCAGGAGGCATGGTCCATAGAGTCGG
>NZ_DBEXAY010000118.1:0-5822 GCF_048170485.1 Victivallis sp.
AATTTTTTATGTTTTTTTCAATCCAATGCAAGGAGGCAAAGCGATGAAAGATGGGTACCTGGTCGGTTTTGGAGAGGTGATGCTCCGCCTCTGTCCGCCGGAGCGGAAACGGTTTGCGCAGGCGCTCCCGGGGCAGCTGGAGGCGACCTTCGGCGGCGGCGAAGCGAATGTCTGCGCCTCGCTGGCGATGCTCGGGGCAAAATCCCGGTATCTTACCGCGCTGCCGGAAAATCCGGTCTCCGCCGCGTTCGCCGCCCAGCTCCGCGGCCTCAAGGTGGATGTGGATCACATTCTCTACACCAAATCGGGGCGGATGGGGGTCTACTATGCGGAACACGGCGCGGCCCAGCGCGGTTCGAACGTGGTGTACGACCGGGAAAATTCGGTGATCTCCCTGCTCGGTCCGGAGGCCTACGACTTCCCGTCGATGCTGGCAAACGCCAGCCATCTGCACATCACCGGCATCACCCCCTCCCTGAGTGAAAAGGCATATCTCACCACGCTCGAGCTGGTGAAATACGCCTCATCGCAGGGAATCAACATCTCCTGCGACCTCAACTTCCGCAAGAAGCTCTGGAAGTGGCGCCCGGGAACCGCGCCGCGGGAACTCGCCGCCGAGTGCATGGGGAAAATCGTCCCCTATGTCAACTGGATCATCTGCAACGAAGAGGACGCTTCCGACGTCTTCGGCATCGCCAGCGAAAGCAGTTCGATCGAAGAGGGGAAAATCGACGCGGAAGGCTACTGCGGCGTGGCCCGCCGTCTGCTGGAACGATTCCCGAAGGCGGAGTATGTCGCGATCACGCTGCGCGAAAGCTATTCGGCCAACCACAACAACTGGGGCGCGATGCTCTACAGCCGCGCGGAAGGCAAGGCGTTCTTCGCGCCGAACGATGCAAACGACGAATACCATCCCTACGAGATCCGGAACATCGTGGACCGGTTCGGCGGCGGCGACTCCTTCGGCGCGGGGCTGATCTACGCGCTGCACAGCGAGGAGTACCGCGACCCGGCGACGGCGATCCGCTTCGCGGCGGCGGCAAGCTGCCTCAAACACACGATCCACGGCGACTACAACTACGTCTCACTCGCCGAGGTGGTCAATTTGATGAACGGCAGCGGTTCGGGCCGTGTCATGCGGTAATATGGGAAAGGAGAAAATCCGATGAGTTTTGCAGAGAAGTTGCAGAAGTGTCCGCTGATCGCGATTCTGCGCGGCATCACGCCGGCGGAGATCGACGCGGTCTGCGAGGTGCTGTATGAGTCCGGCTTCCGGATGCTGGAGATTCCGCTCAACTCGCCCGATGCGCTCGAGAGCATCCGCCGGGCGGCGAACCGGTGGCACGAAGGGGAAAAGATGCTAATCGGCGCCGGAACGGTGCTCAGCGCGGCCGATGTCGAGCGCGTGGCGGCGGCGGGCGGGAGGTTTATCATCTCGCCGGACACCAACGAGGCGGTGATCCGCGCGACGAAGCGGGCGGGACTTGTTTCGATGCCGGGCTTCTTCACCGCAAGCGAAGGCTTTGCGGCACTGCGGGCCGGAGCGGATTATCTGAAGCTCTTTCCGGCGGGAGCGCTGGGTCCGGGGTACGTCAAGGATCTGAAGGCGGTAATCAAGGCGCCGATCATGGCGGTCGGCGGAGTGAATCCGGAAAATCTTCACGACTTTCTGAAGGTGTGCGCCGGAGCCGGGATCGGTTCCAACCTCTACAAACCCGGCCGGAGTCTGGAGGAAATCCGGGAAACCGCCTGCCAGCTGGTAAATCAGCTCTGAGGAATCGGGGAGAGAGAAAAATCGTCGATTTTTGTAACAGAAATCACGATTTTTCTCTGATTTGAGCTTGACAAAACCTCATTTTCTGCTATATTAGACGTATCAACAACGTTGCGGGGTGGAGCAGTGGTAGCTCGTCAGGCTCATAACCTGAAGGCCGTAGGTTCGATTCCTACCCCCGCTACCAATTTTCCGATTTCAACCGGTCGAAACTGACCGGTTTTTTATGCCGTTTTTTTGTGATAATGGTTTGGCATCCTCGCAAAATGCCTGTATAGTAATAGAGAAAGCAAGTAAAACGCAACTGGAGATTTCCGCTTGAGCGAACCAGCACCCGAAGAGAACGACCGACGAAGCAGCAGGAAGGCGGCTGTGCTCTGCCTTCTGTTGCTCTCCGCCCTCTTCTTCCTCCCGGGAAGCCGCGATGAACTCTCCTCGCGGCCGGCGGCTCTTTTTCCACAACCCTATCCGGTTGCGTTGTCCGCGGATCTCTCCGGCGAACCGGATGTTCAGGCGCTGCCCCGCGATCTCCAGAGCGGCTCCTGCCGCACGGTGGCTCCATTCAAGCTGAAGCCCCGCACCCATTTCCCGTTGCGCCCGGCGTTTGCGGCGGATTTTTGCCCATGCGTGACGCAGGAAGAGGATGTACCTCATCCATGCGGAAGAAGTTTCGCCGGGATTCCGGCGCTTTCCAACATTCTCAACGATTCGGTGCCGGTCCGGGCGGGGCCGGCGGCGAAGCTGTGCTCTTCGTCTCTCCCGAGGCAGTTCTGACCGCACGGCATTTGCTCCTGCGGAACGGACTCCGGGAGAAAATCCGGGTCCATCGAGAATTCACGCAGGGATTTTACATGCAGGAAAAACAGTTTCCCTCTTCCAAACGTTCCGTAAAAGAGTATTTACGCATTCTTTCATGCGGCTTCATCATGGGAGCCGCCGATGTCGTGCCGGGCGTCTCCGGCGGAACCATGGCCTTCATCCTCGGCATTTACGACGAACTCATCGAATCGATCCGCCGTTTCACCGGGAAGGAGTGCTTCTCCATGCTGTTCCGCTTTCAGCTCCGCCGGGCGGTGCAGACGCTTCCGTGGCCCTTTCTCGCCACTCTCGGGCTGGGAATTCTGGCGGCCATTGCGCTCTTCTCCACCCCGATCCGCTGGATGCTGGAGCATCGGCTGGCACTGATCCTCGCCTTTTTCTTCGGGCTGGTGCTCGCCTCCGCCGTCGCGGTTTTGCCGCGGGTCAAGCGCTGGAGTGCCGGGCGGTTCGTCGCCCTGATCGCCGGAACTGCCGCCGGTTGGCTGATCGTCGGCCTGCCGCTGCTGCAGAACCCGCCGGACTCCCCGTTTTATCTCATCCTCTGCGGCGCCGTCGCCATCTGCGCGATGATCCTGCCCGGGATCTCCGGCAGTTTCATCCTCCTTCTGATGGGGAAGTATCACGAGGTGCTCAACGCGGTCCACGAGTTGAAGAGCGGCGTCAATTTCGGTGAAAATCTCCTCACACTGGCGCTGTTTGTTCTCGGAATCGTCCTCGGCATCTCGTGGTTCATCCGGCTGCTCGGCTACCTGCTGCGCCGCTTTCATGACCTCACCATCGCCGTGCTGATCGGGTTCATGCTCGGTTCTCTGCGCAAGGTGTGGCCGTGGAAACTCGGCGACAGCATCGAAAACGAAAACATCCTTCCGTCCGCCTTCGACAGCACTTTTTTTCTGGCGCTTCTGCTCGGTGCGGCCGGCTTCGCGCTGGTACTGCTGATCGAACGCTTTGCCGGGAGGAAGGAAGAGGCCGCTTCGACCGCCGGAATGCCATCGGAATAACCCGTACCATCGCCTCAACCAAAGAGAAACCACGCCGACAACCGGCGTGAAGCAAAACAATCAACAGAAGGAAATCGTATGTTTACACTGGTTGCCGCCGTCGCGGTCGCAATGGGAATCTCATTTTTATGCTCCGTCATGGAGGCGGCTCTGCTCAGCCTGAATCCCGGGAAACTGGCGATTCTGAGCAAGCGCCGTCCGAAGGTCGGCAAGATCTGCGAGGCGCTGAAAAGCGACATCGAGAAGCCGATTGCGGTGATTCTCATTTTGAACACCGCGGCGCACACCTTCGGCGCGGCGATCGCCGGAGCGCAGTTCGACAGCCTCTACGGGAGCGACTATATCTGGCTCTTTTCGCTGATCTTCACCGTACTGATGGTGCAGTACACCGAAATTCTGCCGAAGACGCTCGGTGTGCGTTTCAACGCCTTCATCGTCGCCCACACTGCGCGTCTGCTCAAATTTTCCATCGCGCTTCTGACGCCGGTTATCTGGCTGGTCCACTTCGTCAACCGCCCGTTCGAAGGGAAGGAGGAGGAAGAGGACACCGGCGCGGCCATGGAGGAGGAGCTCGACGCCCTCGCCTCGATGGCCCGCGAGGCGAAACACATCACGGTCGCGCAGGAGCTGGCGATTCAGCAGATTCCCGACCTGAAGGAGGATAAGATCCGCCAGCTGATGGTCCCCCGGGAGGAGATGGTCAGCCTGACCGACGAGATGTCGCGCGAAGAGGTTCTGCAGACGGCCCGCCGGTGCCTGCACTCCCGCTACCCGGTCCGTTCCGCCGCGGAGCCGGAACGGTTCATCGGCGTCCTGGAGCTCCGGCAGCTGCTGTTTCACGACGGCGACTGGCGGAAACTGCTCCTGCCGGCGCAGGTGATCCCGGCGGACGAAGCGCAGCTCCATCTGGCAGAGAACAGCGAAAAGCTCGACTCCCGTCTGCTGCTGGTCAAGGATTCCGGCGGAAGCATCGTCGGAATGATCACCACCACCGACCTCTTCATGAAGCTCTTCCGCAAGGTCGATCCGGCGGCGGAACGCACGGCGGAGTGTGAGAGCGTCGCCCTCTGACCGTTCGCTTCCCCGCCGGAGAAAGTCAGCGGCGCGCGACCGCGTCGGCGACCCGGCGGAAAAGCTCGTCGAACCGGAGCGTCGTCCGGCGGTTCGCATCCAGATAAAACCGGATCAGCTCCGCCCGGAGTTCCTCATTCAGCTTCATCGCCGCAAACAGCGTCGCGAGGTCGCGGACGATCTCCCGGGCGAACAGCCGCTCCGGCAGCGGGCAGAAAAAGGCGCTGGTCACGTCGATCCAGAGGAGTTCCGGCGCCGCCTCCCCTTCCTGCTTCCGCCACAACAGATTGTTCGGCAGAAAGCCGCGGTGGGTGCAGTGCGCCTCATGCATCTTCGCCAGATGCCGGAGGTTGCCGCGCAGAAATTCATCGCGCAGCTCGCTCTCCCGTTCGGCGGCGCCGCCGGGGAGGAACGCGCGCCCGTCCCGGAACCCCTCCGCAAACTCCGTCACCAGGAAGGAGCGCCGCAGAATCCGGCCGTCGCGGAAGTCGCCGCAACCGAGCAGACGCGCCACCGGGATGCCGATCGCCGCAAGGCCGCGGTAGTTGGCCGCCTCCCGGGCGTTTTTCGAATAGTGAACCGCGTAAAAGAGCGGCCGGGAGCTGTAGCTGCACTTGTAGATGACCGTCTTCGGCCCCGCCGGAGTTTCCACCCGGCACTTCCAGACCTCCTTGTGGCGGGTCTTCCAGATGCACTCCGCACCGTCAAGGCCGCCCGGAGAAAGGATCTGCTCCAGCGCCGTTTCAAATTCCGGCGCCACCCAGCGCCAGGAGCCGGAAAGTTTCGCCCCCATCTCATGCAGCATATTGCGCTTCGCCTCCCGGTAGAGCCGCCGGGTTCCGTCAAAATCGTTCACATCTGGCCTCATCGTTGCATCGTGTTTTCCGCGGAATAATTTACCACCGCCGCCGGAAAAATACAACCGGGCCGCCTGCGGAACTCCTCTTCCCGAAGCAAAAAAGTTCCGTTCCCGTCAAGTTCCGGTTGACAAACCGCGCTCCCCACGGTATGTTAAACCCCATGAAACGAAAACTCGCCATCTGCACCCGCTATTCCCGGCAGGGGGCCTCCAGCCGCCTGCGCTATTACCTCTACGCCCCGGCGTTGAAGGCGGCGGGCTTTGAAACGGAGTTCCACCCGTTCTTCGGAGGGCGCTA
>NZ_DBEXAY010000119.1:0-13230 GCF_048170485.1 Victivallis sp.
GAATGGCACTACCTTTTCTCTGCATTTTTGAGCTCCTTTTTCGGTAATTTGGTTTGAGTAAATTTCCAAAGTTACTCGACAAAGGAGTTCTTTTCTACTCCGACAATTGCTTGTCACCTATACATGGTATCTTTCCTGAAAATTATGGGGTTGTCACTCCGTGAAGATCTCTTTCACCGCCTCCAGATAGCGGTATTCGGATTCGGTGTCCGGCTCCAGATAACTGCCTTCGGTCCATTCGTTCCATGCGTTGAGGGTGATGATCCGCTGCTCCTCCGGCCGGAGCGCGATCCGGTCCCGGAAGAGCCGCAATGTTTCAGCGAACTGTTCCGGGGTGTTTTCCACGACCGGGTCATACGGATAGGAGCCGTGAAGAAAGCGGTCGCTCTGCACGGTGCGCGGCGAGGCGTCCCAGGCGGTCATGATGTTCGGGTAGTACGGTACGGAATACTCCCGCTCCGCCCGGTCCCAGTAGGCGAGATATCGGGTCCGCAATTGGCGGTAATCGCTCCGCGGGAAGTCGCGAAGCGGCATGTGGTGGATCCAGATGTAGCTGGTGACGCTGTCGAACCCGAGCTCTTCGACCAGCTCCGGCGCGTTGGATTTCCTCTCGCCCGGCAGAATGGTCTCCCCCCGGCTGGTCAGGTTCAGATGCAGCCCGGCAAGGCCGGCGCGTTCCGCCCGGGCTCGAAACTGATCCAGCGCCTTGCGGAGCGGAGGAATCCCGCCGAAATTTTCGCAGAGACGGGTGATGTCGTAAATGGAGAAGAACGGTTTCCCGCAGATGGTCCAGTATTCCGGCCGCTGCAGATGTTCCTCCAGCAGGATTCCGCAGAGGCGGTCGAAGGAGCGCGGGGTGACGTCGCTTTCCAGCAGGGTGCGGACCGGTTCGTTCCAGCCGTGCGGATGCATGTTGCGCCACGGGTGGTTCGCCCACATCAGCGCATAGGTCATCCGGTGCCGGTTGGGGGCGTTCAGAAAGCCCCGTTTCAACGCGCCTTCCAGAAACGGTTTTTCCCCGTACCAGTACCAGTCGAAGAGAAATGTGCCGATTCCGTGATCGGCGGCGGCATCGATCTTTTTCGCCATGACCTCCGGTTCCGACTCATCTCCGTAGCCCCAGAGCGGCACTTTCGGCTGCCGGTGACCGGGGAAGCGGGAGCGGGCCGCCTGAACGACATCCCATTCCGTCCAGCCCGGACCGTGCTCTTTTTCCATGCGTTCGTCGCAGTGGTAATCGGGGAAGTAAAATGCGGCAAGCTGAATGTTGTGCCGGTTTCTGGTCGAGGACATCGCAACGCTCCTTTCTGTACCTGGAATATATTATACAATAAAAAAATCCCCACGGTACGAAAATATCAGGATTTTATTGCGCGATATTGAGATTGTGTTGCACAATATTGCTCGAACGGCCTTCTGGAATCCGCCGTTTTCCCGGTTTTTGCGCGGAGGCAAAGGGGACGGTTGCCGGTTGCGATGTGGCGGGGAAATGACGCTTCCCGGTGGTGAAATGACGGAAAAATCCGTCACTTCCCCCGGAGAATCGGCGGCGTTGAGCAAAGGTGGAACGGGCGTGCCCCGGAGGAAAGAAAAAAATCCGTCATTCGCGGCCGGATGACGGATTCATTTCCCGTGATTTCACTTCGCCAGCGGGCGGATCACCTTCGGCGGTCTGGCCGGGTCGAATTTGCCGACGTCGGCGGATTTGTCGAATTCGATGCTGGTCCGCCAGCCGGGGCCGAAGAGGCCGATGCGATCGGTGTAGTAGAAGCCGTCGCTCTTGCGGAAGCTGTTCACTTCCAGCGTCCGGAAGGGGGTGCCGCCTGCGGCGCCCTCGAAGAACTCCGCTTTCAGCGGGAAGTAGTGGTCGCGGGCGATGTACACCTTGACCTGTTCCTTTTTGTCCGGGGATTCCAGCAGCACCACCCGGCAGGGAACGGTGCGGACGCTCTCGCTTTCCAGCTCGCGCACCACCGGGTAGTAGAGAAAACTCATGGTGAGGTCGGAGGGGCGGATCCCCATGTGTCCGAGCCGGTTTTCGCTCCCGGCGTCGCCGGTGTTGCTCTTCATCGGCACGACCGTGGTTTCCGAGGAGCCGCTGCGCCGGGTCTGGCCGAGCATGTACCCCTCGTTGCCGTCGAGAATGATCTGGCCGGTCATCCGCTCCGGCTGGAGGATGATGCCGAAGTAGATCGGCACCGATTCCGGTTTCCCGCCGCGGCGCAGGTGGCGCACCTCCCCCTCCAGCGCGGCATAGCTGGAGACCGGGTAGGGATTGCGCGCGAATTTCATGAATTCAGAAATCGGCATCGTCTTTTCTTCCGCGGCGAATGCCGCCGGAATCAGCGCCGAAAGCGCGAGGCACAGCAACAGATATCTCATGCTCTCTTCTCCCGTGCGGCGGGGCCGGAAAAGGCGAATTTCTCCGCCTCCTCGAAGGTCCCGACAAAGTGAATTTCCAGTTTCGACCGGACCTCTTCCGGCAGTTCATCGGCATCCTTGCGGTTCTCCAGAGGCAGCATCACCGTGGTGACTCCCGCCCGCAGTGCCGCGATCACCTTCTCGCGGATGCCGCCGACGGCGGTCACCCGACCGGTGAGAGTGATTTCGCCGGTCATCGCCAGGCGCGGCCGCAGCGGGCGGCCGGTGAGCAGCGAAACCAGCGCCATCGACAGCGTCACCCCCGCCGAAGGACCGTCCTTCGGCGTCGCCCCGTCCGGGACGTGGATGTGGAAGTCGTGCCCGGTGAACCACTCCGGCTCGATCTTCCAGGCGGCGGCGCGGGCGCGGACCAGGCTGAACGCCGTCTCCGCCGACTCCTGCATCACCTTGCCGAGCGAACCGGTCAGCTTGAGGTTGCCCTTGCCGCCCGGAATCGCGATGATCTCCACCGGCAAAATGACGCCGCCGCAACTGGTCCACGCCATGCCGGTGGCGCACCCCGGCACGGTGGCGCCTTCGACCTCGTCGCGCAGGAATTTGCGCCCGCCGAGCAGTTCGTGCACCAGCTTCGGATTGACCGCGGTCACGGCGTCGGCGGCGAGTTCGCCTTCGACGATGCGCCGGGCGATCTTGCGGCACACCTGGCCGATCACCCGCTCCAGTTCGCGCACGCCCGCTTCGCGGGTGTAGTAGTCGATCAGCTCGTCGATGCCGGAGAGGTGGAAGCGCACCTGCTGCCGGGTGAGTCCGTTTTCGCGGATCTGGCGCGGCACCAGATAGCGCCGGGCGATCTCCCGCTTCTCGAACGAGGTGTAGCCCGGCAGGCGGATGATCTCCATGCGGTCGCGCAACGGCCCCGGAATCGTGTCGAGCAGGTTGGCCGTCGCGATGAAGAAGACCTTGCTCAGGTCGTAATCGACCTCAAGATAGTGGTCGCTGAAGGCGTTGTTCTGCGCCGGGTCGAGCACCTCCAGCAGTGCCGAAGCCGGGTCGCCGCGGACGTCGCTGGCGAGCTTGTCGATCTCGTCGAGCATGAAGACCGGGTTCGCGCTGCCCGCCTTCTTGAGGTTCTGAATGATCCGCCCCGGCATCGCGCCGACGTAGGTGCGCCGGTGGCCGCGGATCTCCGCCTCGTCGCGGATGCCGCCGAGCGAGACCCGGACGAAGTTGCGGTTCATCGCCCGGGCGATCGACTGGCCGAGCGAAGTCTTGCCCACGCCGGGCGGTCCGACCAGACAGAGGATCGGCGACTTGCGCTCCTGACCGCCGTGGAGCTGGAGCACCGCGAGAAACTCCAGAATGCGCTCCTTGACGTCCTTGAGGCCGTAATGGTCGGCATCCAGCACCCGCGCCGCTTCACTGCAGTCGAGCCGGTCGTCGGTGCAGGTGAGCCACGGCACGTCGAGCAGCCAGTTGATGTAGGTGTAGCTGATGTGATACTCCGGCGCGGCCTGCGGAATGAGTTCCAGGCGGGAGAGCTCCTTTTTGACCACTTCGGTGACCCGGTCCGGCAGGGTGAGTTCGCCGAGGCGGCGTTCGATTTCGATGATGTCCGGGTTGCGGCTGTCCTCGCCCAGCTCCTGCTGGATGGTGCGCAACTGTTCGCGGAGGAAGAACTCCCGCTGCGACTGACTCATCGCCTGATGGACCTCGTTCTGGATCTTCATGCCGAGTTTCAGCACTTCGAGCTCCCGATTCATGAAAACCGCTAGCGCCTCGAGCCGTGCGTGCACGTCGGCGTGGAAGAGCAGCAGAAGTTTTTCCGCATAGCTGAAGTTCAGCGCGTCGGCCAGCAGGTCGGCGAAGCGGCCCGGCGTGCCCGCGTTGAAGACCGCCACCTGCAGCTCCTCCGGCAGACCCGGCAGCATGCCGGCCAGCTCCTGGAAGAGCACGGTGAGGCTCTTCTGGCGGGCCTGATTTTCCACCTCGTCGCCGCCGGGGAGTTCCGGCAGTGTCCGGCAGCGGGCCATCGGCGGTTCGCCCTCGTTGCGGTTGAGCATCACGCAGGTGACCCGGCGGATGCCGCGCACCACAATCCGGATGCTTCCATCCGGAAAATTCAGCTCCTTGACCACCCGCACCAGCACGCCGACGGCGGAACGGCGCTTCTCCTCGTAACTGAAGAGGCGGAAGGTCACCTGAAACGGCAGCTGTTCGAGCTCTTCGTCGGAGGGCAGTTCCGGGAAGAGCGCCAGGAGCCGGTTGCTCTCCATCGCCTGGCGGAGCGCCGCGACATTCTCCCCTTCGATCAGCAGCGGGGTGAGGCTGAAGGGGTAGATCACCGGTTCCCGCGTCGCCAGCAGCGGTGCGGAGATCAGCTCCGCATCCGGCTTCGGCCCGCCGATTCCGTCGACCGATATCACTTTGGGATCAAACATGATTCAAGATTCCGATCTGCTTAACAGTTAGCGTTTGCGTTTCCGCCGCCGGTTCACGCGAGGTCGAGCACGCTGCGCCGGTCGGCGAGATCGGCCAGCACTTCGCCTGCCAGATAGAGCGAACCGGCCACCAGCACTTTGCGGGAGGTGTCGGCGAGCGCGTCGTTGACCGCGAGCAATGCGTTGGCCCGTTCCTCCGCCGGCACCCCCAGCTTCCGCGCCATCGCGCACAGCTCTTCCGGGGTGCGGCAGGGGCGGTCCGCTTCGTGCAGCGGCACGAAGAGGAACTCCGCCGCCAGCGGCGCGATCAGTTTGAGGCTCGTCTCCACATCCTTGTCGCGGAATCCGGCGAAGATGACCGTGAATTTCTCACCGGGCGCGAGCTCCTCCATCGCCTGCCGGAGGGCGGAAAGTCCGTCCGGATTGTGCCCGCCGTCGACGAAGAGCCGTTCGTTGAGCTGCTGACAGCGCGCCGGCCAGCGGACGTTCGCCAGACCGTCGAGCGCCCGGTCGAGGTCGAGGCCGTACCGGCCGGCGAGGAACTCCAACACCCGGTAAACCAGCCGGAAATTTTTTCTCTGCATGGCGCCGAGCAGAGGCAGACGGATCTGCCGCCCGGCGTATTCGAACTCCTGTCGGAGCAGGCCGTTCTCGCGGGTGAA
This sequence comes from Victivallis sp., assembly GCF_048170485.1. NCBI lineage: Bacteria > Pseudomonadati > Lentisphaerota > Lentisphaeria > Victivallales > Victivallaceae > Victivallis > Victivallis sp. Next base: position 5,483 of record NZ_DBEXAY010000119.1, read on the forward strand.
CCGGACCGGACCGGTGATCTCCTCCCCCGGTCCGGCGGGCGCCGAGCCGAGAGAGCGGGCGCGGTCGAGCAGGACCCGGCGCGCCTCCTCCGGCATTTCGCCGTAGAAGAGCGGCACCGCCGGTTTGATGATGCCCGCCTTCTCGTGGGCGATCTTTTCGATGGAGTCGCCGAGCCATGCCTGATGGTCGAGGGCGATGTTGGTGATGATCGAAGCGACCGGCGTGACGACGTTGGTGGAGTCGAGCCGCCCGCCCATGCCGGTCTCCCAGACGACGAAGTCGACGCCGGCGCGGGCGAAGATCATCGCCGCCAGAACGGTGGTGAATTCGAAGTAGGTAAAGCGGAAATCCCGCCCGGTGGAGCGGCGTGCCGCCTCCGCCAGTTCGGCGGCGAAGGCGTCGAAGTCGGCGGAGGAGACCGCCCGTCCGTTGACCCGGAACCGCTCCCGGATGTCGACCAGATGGGGGGAGCTGTAGAATCCGGTGGTGAATCCGGCCGAGCGGAGCGCGCACTCCAGCATCGCGCCGGTAGAGCCTTTGCCGTTGGTTCCCGCCAGATGAAGGAACCGCAGGTCGCGGCAGGGATCGCCTGCGCGATGCATCAGTTCCAGGGTTGCTTCCAGTCCGGGTTTGATGCCGAACATTCCGAGTGAGTTCAGATACTCTTTTGCCGGTATGGTACTCAATGAAACCTCCTGCCGGCGGCTAGCGCGCGCAGGGCGACCAGACCGGCATCGAAAGATTGTAGGGGGTCGACAGCAGCAGCCGGGCTCTTCCGGTCCAGGTGTCGACCACGTAAAGCGCGGATTTCGCGCCGTCGGAACGTTTGCAGACCACCTGCCGGTTGTCGGCGGCCCACGCCGGGGACTCCCAGGTGCCGGGCATTTCGGTGATCCGTTCATTTTTGCCGCTCTTCAGGTCGTAGACTGCGAGCGTGTAGCTGCCGTTGACCCGGGTGGCGTAGACGATCTTGCCGTCGCTCGACCAGTCGGGGGTGACCGCATCGCTGCCGATGGTGGGCAGCCGTTTGCGGCCGGAGCCGTCGAACGACGCGATGAAGATGCGCGGCGCGCCGGTTTCATCGCTCACGAAGGCGAGCTGTCTGCCGTCGGGGCTCCAGCAGGGGGAGGCTTCGACCGCCATGTTGGAGGTGAGCCGCCGGACCTTTCCGCCGCCGATCGGCAGGATGTAGAGGTCCACCTTGTGGTCGGGGCTGAGGATCACCGCCATCTGCCGCCCGTTCGGACTGATCGCCGCACCGGCGTTGATGCCGCGGAAATTGGAGAGCACCCGGCTCCGGCGCGAAGCCAGCACCGTCTGGATCACGTCGATGCTGGTGCGGTTGTATTTGGAGTAGCCGATCGATTTGCCGTCGGGGAACCAGCACGGTTCGACGCAGAGCGAATTGTAGTGGGTGACCTGCTTGACGTTGTTGCCGTCGATGTCGCAGACGTAGATGTTCCGGACTCCGGGGGCGGTCTGGGCGCAGAAGGCGATGCGCGAGGTGCAGAAGCCGCGCACCTTGAGCTCCTTGAAGGTCTTTTCGATGATGGCGTCGACGGCGTGCTTGGCGACGGCGCGGTCGCCGCCGGCGATGGTGATGCTCCAGGCGCCGACCGGTGCGCCGCCCTGTTCGAGTGTGAGCTGGAGCACATTGCCGTTGCGGGTGCCGGAGAGGGTGAAGTCCGCCTTGTCGCCGCGCACCAGGTCGAACCAGCCGCAGGCGCCGAGGATGGAGGTGAGCTCCCGGCTCAGCTCCGCGTCGCCGGTGACGCCGCGGAAACTCAGCGTGGGATTGAAGGTGGTCTGCTTGACCACGACGATCGGTTCGGGGGCCGCCGGAGCGGAGAACGCCGCGCAGACGAGCGCCAGCCCGGCCAGGAAAATCGGTTTGAACATCGCTGTGAATCCTTTCAGAATCGGCTCGTTGAAAATCAGGATGGTAACATATCGCTGCATCAGTAGTTTTTCAATGCGTCTTTCAAAGCTTCCACCAACTTTTTCGCCTCTTCGGCGGTGGAATCGAATCCGAATCCGATCCGCAGTCCGGAGTAGGCGTCGTTCCGGTTGAGTCCGATCGCCCGGAGCGCGGCGGAGGGCTCCCGGCTCTCGGAGGCGCAGGCGCTGCCCGCCGCCGCCATCACGCCCGCCGCGGAGAGCATCCGCACCATCACGCCGCTCTGGATTCCCGGCAGCAGCAGGTGAAGCAGATAGGGGGAAGCCAGCTCCGGCGGAACCGTGCAGCGGATTCTTCCGCCGCCGGGCAGCGGCAGGTTCTCCAGCTCCCGCCGCACAGCGGCGTTGAGTTCCCCGATGCGCCGGGCGGCCTCCTCCTGTTTTGTTGCGCGGAGACCGGCGGCGAACGCCAGCGCCAGCAGGGCCGGCACCTCCGGGCGGCAGCTGCGGTAGAGTTCGTGCCGCCAGCGCCGGGCGAACTCCAGCAGTGTTTTCCCGCCGCGGAAGGCGGGGCGGATCAGCAGGGCCGCGCCGCCGCCGGGCGCGCCGAATTTGCGGCCGGAGACCGCGACGATGTCCGCTTCGCGCGGAAACGGCAGTTTGGCCGCGCCCTGAATGGCGTCGACGAAGAGGATCCCCGCCGGGGAGTTCCGGCGGAACGCCTCCGCCAGCGGGCCGATCGGCTGGATGGTGCCGAGTTCGCTCTGCACCTGATGGAGGGCGAGGAGGTCGCCCGCGGGGAGCTCTTCCGGCAGAATGCGTCCACAGCGGTCGGGGCGGAGGAGCCGCAGTTCCGCCGCGGAGCGCCGGAGCACGGCCAGAAGCGCCGGGTGCTCCAGCGGGGAGGTGATGGCGCATTTCCCCGCCGCCAGCGGAGAGTCGGCGAAGAGGTTGAAAAGTTCCGTGCCGCACCCTCCCCAGATCACCTTCCAGCCGGCTTCTCCGGTCAGGGCGAGGGAGAGCTCTTCGGCCGCCCGGTCGAGCTGCTGCCGCGCATCGTGCCCGAGCCGGTGCGCCGCCTCCTGATTGGCGTAGTTTTCGCGTACCCGGGCGAAGTAGAATTCGATTGCTTCCGGCGCCGGACGGGCCGCCGCCGCCTGATCGAGATAGACGGTCATGGTTGTTTCAGCTCCCAGTATTTGTGCCGGCGCCGGAAAAGTTCCTGTGCTTCGGCGTGTCTCTCCTCCCGCGCCAGAGCGCGGATGAGGAATTGTTCTCCTGCCGGCATCGGTGCGGCGAAGAGAAAGAGTGCGAAATGCCGGTGCAGCAGTTTGGCGGGGGAGGTGGAGCGTGGTTTCATCATCGGTTCCGGGTTGTAATTTCCTATTCTCCCGGTAATCTAGCAACTTCCGGCGAATTATCAATCGGAAAACAGTTGACTTTTCAGAAAAAGATGGTTTATTTATAAAGATGTGTCCTTTTTCAGGAAAGTTGTGAATATCATGGAACCTGTCATTTATCTGGATAATAATGCAACCACCCGGGTGGATCCCGAGGTGTTCGACGCGATGAAACCGTTTTTCTGTGAACGCTACGGCAATCCGTCGAGCATTCACCACTTCGGCGGCAGCGTTGCCGCCGATATCGAAAAGGCCCGGTGCCAGGTCGCCGAACTGCTCGGCGCCGAATTCCGCGACCGGGACGGCATCGCCACGGAAATCATCTTCACCAGCTGCGGTACCGAGAGCGACAACGCTGCTCTCTTCGCCGCACTCGGCGCCCGGCCGGACCGGCACAAGATCGTGACCACCGCGGTCGAACACCCCGGAATCCTCGCCTGCTGCCGGGAGCTGGAGCGCCGCGGCGTCATTGTGGAGTATCTGCCGGTGGACAGCCGGGGGCGGCTCGATCTTGACCAGGTGCGCCGGGCGGTCGACTCCGACACCGCGCTGCTCTCGACGATGTGGGCCAACAATGAGACCGGGACGCTTTTCCCGATTCCGGAGCTGGCGCGGATCGCCCATGAGAAGGGGGCGCTCTTCCATACCGACGCGGTGCAGGCGGCCGGCAAGGTGCCGATCGACGTCGATGCCGACGGTGTTGATTTTCTGAGCATTTCCGGTCACAAGCTTCACGCTCCGAAGGGGGTGGGGGTGCTGTACGTGCGCCGGGGAGTCCGGTTCCGCCCGCTGATTTTCGGCGGCCATCAGGAGCGCTCCCGCCGCGGCGGCACGGAGAATGTCACCTCGATCATCGGTCTCGGCAAGGCGTGCGAAATTGCGCGGCGCAATCTGCCGCTGGAGAGCGTGCAGCTTGCGGAGCTGCGCGACCGGCTGGAGAAGGGGGTGATCGAGCGCATTCCCGACGTCCGCGTCAACGGCGACATCGAGCATCGGCTGCCCAACACGGCGTCGATCAGCTTCGAATATATCGAAGGGGAATCGATCCTGATGCTGCTCGACCGGCTGAACATCTGTGCGTCGAGCGGCTCGGCCTGCACGACCGGCAGTCTGGAGCCGTCGCATGTGCTGCGTGCGATGGGGCTGCCCTACACTGCGGCGCATGGAACGATCCGCTTCAGCCTGTCGAAGTACAACACCCGCGAAGAGATTGACTTTGTGATTGAATCGCTTCCGCCGATCATCGAGCAGCTCCGGGCGATTTCGCCCTACTGGCAGGAGCGGCGCTGACGCCGGAACCGGTAACAGAAGAGGCATACAGTTATGGAAAAAGAACTCAGCCGGAATGCCGGCCACGAGATCCGGTTCCCGGTTGACTGGGAGTTCCGCATCATCGTGGACGCCGACCTCGCCGCGGCGGCGAGACCGCTTCTCGCCGCCTGTTTTGAGAAACATGAAATCGCCACCGCTCTTCATGAGGGGCTGGATTCCAAGAACGGCCGTTACCGGTCGTTCAAGGCGCCGCTGGTGCTCACCAGCCGCGAAATGATGAATCAGCTGGCGGCGGAACTGGCCGCCGTGCCGGGCGTGAAATTCGTTCTCTGACCGCAAAACGGAGGGGAAAACACCCTTTTTTTGAAAAAAAATCGACTTATTTGCCGGATAGGTGCTGCAGCGGATTTGACAATATATTTTTCCGGTGCTACTATTTGACGACGGCAAATGTTTTGGGTATTTATTTTCCATTGACATAACGGAAATCTAAAAATCAGCTGGAGAGACCGATGAAAGTTGTCAACGTAGTTCTGAGCATTCTGATCCTTTTGCTTGCCGCCGCAAGCGCCGTGTTTTCCTACTTCCTGTTTGAGAAGCGCGGTCAGCTGACGGGCGGATGGGACAAAATGGCGACCGCCATCAACGCAACGGCCGTGGAGCTGGATCGGAACAGCGGGACCAAACTTGCCGGAGAGCTCACCGCCGATGCGATCGGTCACCGGAACTACGACGCTCTCGACGCCAAGCTGCCGAAGCTTGCTGCGCAGGCCAAGCAGCTGGTGATCCAGCGCGATGCTCTCGCGGATGCGCTCCGCCGCATCGGTTCCTCGGTCGATATGAAGAATCTCGGAACTGCCGATGCGTTCCGCAACCTCAACACCTACTCCACCCGCAAGGATGATGTCATCAACGCGGTCGGCGACACCATCAAGCGTCGCAACGGCGTGATCGACAACTTTGCCCGTCTGGCCAACAGTTCGCTGAAGATCCGTCTCGATTCCGCCAAGCTCCGGAACGGGGACCGCGGTGAATTCAGCAAGTTCGAGACGGCGCTGCGCGGGGTCGGTGACCGGCGCAACACCTACGAGAGCGGTCTCCGTCAGGTCGGCGGTCAGGCCGGCAAGAGCGTGAACTTCCCGGCGACCGGCGACTACAAGGCGCCGACCCGCACGGTGATCGGCGCGGTCAACGATCTGAAGAACCGCTACAACAGCACGACGAAGAAACTGGATGCGGCCAATCGCACCATCCGCGCCCGCGACAACACCATCAAACAGCGTGACGGCGTCATCAGCAACCTGCGCAAGACGCTTGCGCACAAGGATGCTCAGCTCAACGATCTCAAGCGTGCCCTCGGGCTGGATATTTCGCAGGATCTGCCGGCTCCGTGGAAGAAGGGGTCGGAAGAGGCGCGTCGCGCGATCCTCGGCAAGGTGATCATGGTCGATCCCCATTACGGTTACCTCAGCACCGACCTCGGCAAGGACACCGTGGTGATCCAGCAGATCGGCAACAAGACCTCCGAAGTCAATCCTGACATCGTCCCCGGCATGGAGCTGGTCGTCGCCCGCGGCAGTCTCGCGGAGGGCAACTCCAAGTTCATCACCCGGATCAAACTGGATAAGGTCGATGCCGGCTGCTCGATCGCGAACATTCCGGAAGGCGTGACCGATATTCAGGTCGGCGACATCGTCTACTACGAGCCCGCTCCGGCGGAAAAGGCGAAGAAATAACGGTTTGACGGGAGACGGAAAAGTGTTCAATTCCAAATTCTTCACTGTCATGATCGTGCTGACCTTCCTCGCCGTGGTTGCGACGGTCGCGTTCCAGTCGATCGAAATGAACCAGTACGGGCTCTTCGAAACTCTCTTCGGAGGAAAATGAGCACCGTGCACTGGAAGTTCGCCGCCGCAATTCTCATTGCGGCGGCGTTTTGCTGTTTTGCCGGCGGTTGCACGCCGCAGGAGCGGATGGGTTACAGCCCGATTCCGCAGAACTCCCCCGCCTCCTGGGAGTATTCGCCTTACGGGCCGATTCACAACTGATGCCGGAGTTTTCCGCCGGGGAGGGATAAAAAAACGGAGAGGATGATTTGTCCTCTCCGCGCCCCGGAAAATCCCGGGATTCCATTCCACGTCAGTGCTTCTTGTATCCGCACTTCGGGCAGACGCCGTCGACCAGAGCGACGCCGCACAGCGGACAGCGGTCGACGGTCCGGGCGGGGGTGTACTCCTGCGTGGCGGCGTTGACGCCGCTGGTGAAGGTGATCTTCGCGATGTTGAGCTTGTCCTTCAGGAGCTCATAGACGATCTTGATCATCCCTTCGACCGTCATGGTCTCCTTGGTGACGACCAGCCGGGCATCGGGATAGGCGGTGGCGAGTTCGGTCTGGAAGGCGGGCCCCTTCATCTTGTTCGACGGTGCGCCGTTTTTGATTCCCTGCTTCTCATAGACGCCGAGAATGGCCGGGAGAAGCGGGTCATCCTCGCGCAGGATCAGCGCATGGTCGAAGTTTTTGAGCACGTTCCAGGCGACCTTCTGGATCTCGTTGCAGGGGAAGACCATGTTGACGCCCGGCTCGATGGTGTCCTCCACCTCAATCGTGAGGACGCCGGTGTGGCCGTGCAGGTACTGGGCTTCGCCCTGGAACTTGTAGAACCGGTGGGCGTACTGCAGTTCGATGCGGGTGATGCTTCTCATAGTTTCCTCCTGTTTTTTGGTTTGGGGGAGCTATTGTTTTTGCGACTCGTCTTTCCGGCGGGCTGCGCATCTGCGGCAGACGCCGACGAGCCGGATCTCCATGTGGGCGACGCTGCCCGGAATTTCATCCAGCGGGACTGCGGCTCCTTCCGGCCAGTTGAAGTCGGAGATTTCGCCGCATTTTTCGCAGATGAAGTGGCCGTGCGCTCCGGTCCGGGAGTCGTAACGGGCGCTGTCGATATGATCCATGCGCCGGATGATTCCCTTCGCCGCGAACTCATTGAGGATTCGATATACGCTCTCGCGGGTGATCGCCGGCTGTGTGCTCCGCACTGCCGCCCAGACCGCGTCCACATCCGGGTGGCTGAGATTATCCGCCAGAAAGTCGTAAACCGCCAGCCGTTGCGAAGTGCATTTCCAGCCCGCATCCCGGCAGATTTTTGAGAATTCCTGCTGTCTGGTGGCCTGCATGATAA
>NZ_DBEXAY010000120.1:0-5834 GCF_048170485.1 Victivallis sp.
TCAAAAAATGTTTGAGTCACTTCCGACACCGGAGGAGCGGCCGGCACAAAGCTGCCGATGCAACGGTAACACGTTTCCGGACAAAAAAAAGGAAAGGCGGCACCCCGCGTCTTGAAAAGCGCTCCCATCTCCTGTAAGTTATAGAGGAGACAAGACAATGAGCGAAGAGTTGATTCCGGAATTCCAGCGGAAGGGAGCTCCGCACTCCGGCATGCCGATGACGCCGGAGGAGCGCGAGGCGGCGATCCGCGAACTGCTGCCCGCCGAACTCCGGCAGGCGGCCGAGACGGAACTGGCCGCGCGGCGGCCGCTCACCGCCGGAACAATCCTGCTCTTCTGCTTCTTTCTGGCCCTCACCGCCGCCGCCATGCTTCTGACCTTTCCGCGCGAACGGTTCAGCCGAAAGCTCACGACGCCGGAATTCGCCGGCGAAGAGAGGGTCGACGACGGATACCGCGAACGGCTCGAAGCCGCCATCGCCGCCCGCGACGCCGGGGAGTTCCGCAAGTACGCCGCCCTGCTGCTCCAGCCGGGGCGCGAAATCCTCGCCTCGCGCTCGCCGGAAAAGGCGCGCGCCAACGAACGGCTGCTCGAACTCTATTTCAACTACTACCGCGGCAATCCCCGGAAACTGCTCGCGGAAACCGGAAAACTGCTCGCCTTCGATCCGGACTCCCTGCTCGGACGCACCGCCCGTGCCGGCGCCTTTCTGCCGAGAACGGAGTTCGCCGCTCTGCTCGTCACGCCGAAGGAGGAGCTGAAGGAGCGTTCCGCACAGGCGGCGGCGCTGGTTCAGCCGCTCGCCGATCTTACCGGACTCCGGCCCGCCATGCGCAACCGGGTCACCCGGCTGCTCGCCCTCGCGCTCGCCGGAGAGTGGATCGCCGCCGGCTGCAAGGATGATCCCGGGGAACCCGGCTTCGACGAACGGGAACGCGCCCTCGCGCTCTGCCGCCGGTATCCGGCGGACCGCGAACTGGTCCGGCTCCGGCACGACATTCTCCAGCACATCTGGAGCTTCCCGTGGTTCTGGCGCACGCAGGTGGTCGAGGGGAGACGCATCACCGCCGGGGAGCTGAAACGGGAGTTCTCCGAGTTGCAGACGTTGCTTGAGCGAGGTGAACCATGAGCATCCTTCACCGATTTCTCCGCGCCGCCGTACCGGAACGGTTCCGCCCGCACGCCGGGGTGAGAAGTTTCACCGATCCGAATTTCTTTCTGGTGATTTTATTGCAGTTCGCCTCGTGCGTGTGCTTCATCCGCGACCCGTGGTTCGGCCGGTTCTTCTTCACGTTCGAAACCAATCTGCTGATCGCCCTTCTGGCTCTGGTGATCGTCGCCTCGTTCGCCTGGGAGGAGTCCCGGCTCGGTTCGCCGCGCGGCGCCAATCTGCTGCTTCACTTCACGCTTCTGGTTCCCTTTACGATGTTCCTCACCCGGCTCTTCGGAGCGTCGCCCGCCCGCGCTTTCGACAGTTCACTCTTCGGCCTCCTCCGGGAACGGGTGGCGGAGCTGGGCGGCTTCCTCGGCATCAACCAGCAGGTGCCGGAATTTCTCAAAGATCTCTTCGTTTCGCCGCTCCTGCCGCTGACGGTGCTGGCGGTGCTCGCCGGATGCTGTTTCCGGCGGCCCGCACTGCGCTTCGGATTTCTGTTCCTCGTTCTGGCCGCCGGATTTCTCGCCGCCCTGAAAGCGCCGGAGGGGAGCGCGCTCTATTGTTTTGCGGCCACGGCGGCACTCGGCGCGGCGTTGCTGCTCCAGAGCAATCCCGCGGCAAACGCCATCGCCTGCGGCCGGATTCTCCGCGAACTTGAACGCGAAACGGATCGCGCCGCCTACCGGGCCAAACTGCGCATCGCCACGGAAACCCTCCGGAGGAAAGAACTCGACGCCGACACCGCGGTGCGGCTGACCCGGGACGAGTATCCTGATGTGTCCGCAATGGAACTCCGGGCGATCACCGCCCAACTGACCGGCGACCTGGTCACGCTTCACCGCCTGCTCGAACTGCGCGGCGACCGCGGCGGAACCATCCTCACCACCTGCCCCGAACTCGGTACGGAAAATCTCCTGCTGCGGGGAGTGGCGGAAGTTCCCCGGCTGCTGTTCGCACTGTGCTTCGCCCTGCTCTGGATCATCTCGCCGGTGGATCTTATTCCGGACGCGATTCCCTTTGTCGGAACGCTCGACGACGCCGCCGTCGCCATTCTGGCGGCACTCTCCTTCCGGCGGCCGTTCCGGGGCTGAATCTCAGCAGAAGATGAAGACCAGCGCCAGCGCGAGAATCAGCGCGCCGGCCAGCAGAAAGAGACCGACCGGCAACGCCTCCAGAAAGAGGCGGCCGAACCCTTTTGCCTCCGGCTCCCCTCCCCCGGCTCTCCCGGTCGCCGCGCCGGTGTGAAGTCCGAATGCGGCGGAGCGGCCGGATGCCTGAAAGTACTCAATCCGGAGCCGTTCCAGCGCCTTCGCCTGGTCCGGCGCGGAAGAGAGGCGCGAAAACTCCTCGGCGACCCGGTTCAGCACCTCCTGAAACTTCTCCAGCTCCCGCACGCGCACGCTGAGCAGCTCCAGCTCCGCGGAGACTGCCGCCTGATCGCGCGCAATCCGCCCCTGCAGGTCGCGCCGCCCCCGCTCCAATTCATCGCTCCGGCCGACCGGCGTGCGGCTGGCAAGAGGGGTCGGCGGCGGCTGGATGGCCGGTGACGCCGCCCGGGGCGCGGGATCCAGCTGGGGATCCACCGCGGCCGCTTCGGTTGTTTTCGCATACTGTTTGAGCCGGTCGCGGATATCGACCAGATTGTCGCTGATGTAATCGCGTCGTGCCATGCCGTTTCCCGTCGGTTGATCGTTCCATTTCGTTATCATGCGGCTATTAATATAATGCGGAAGAGCTCCCGGTGCAAGAAAAAGCGCCGCACACGGGTTGAAAAATCCGATTCCGGTTCTATCTTATGCGGAGGAAATGGGAACTGTCATCTTGAAAAAAACCGCTTACATTCACACTCTCGGCTGCCGCCTGAATTCGGCGGACAGCGCCCTGCTGGTCTCCCGGCTCGCCGCCGGCGGCTACGAGACCGTCGACTCCGCCCGGAACGCTTCGCTCATCGTGATCAACAGCTGCACGGTCACCGCGGAAGCGGCGCGCAAAAGCCGCCAGGCGGTCCGGAAGTTCCGTCAGCAGGAGGAGAACGCGACCATCGTGGTCACCGGCTGCAGTGCCGAACTTGACCGGGCTGCCTTTCTCGCCGACGGCGCCGCCGACCTCGTCCTCACCAATCCGGAAAAACGGGAGATCGTGCCGTCGATCGAAGCCTTTCTGCGCGAAGGGAAGAAGCAAGGCGGTGTCTGCAAAAGTCTGGATCAGCCGGTCGAGCCGTTCACGGAACACGCCACCGCCGAATTCCCCTTCCGCAGCCGCGCCTTCCTGAAGATTCAGGAGGGATGCAACAACTTCTGCACCTACTGCATCGTCCCCTACGCCCGGGGGCCGGAGCGCTCCCGCAGTTTCGACGAGGTGCTCGCCGACTGCCGCCGCGCGATCGAAGCGGGATACCCCGAACTGGTGCTGACCGGCGTCAACACCTGCGCCTACTCCGATTCCGGCCGCGATCTCGGCGCGCTGGTTCACGCAGTCGCCGCGCTCGACGGGGAGTTCCGCATCCGGCTGAGTTCGACCGAACCGCATCCGGCCAACCGCTCTCTGCTCGACGTGATGGCTTCCGAACCGCGGGTCTGCCGTTTCCTCCACCTCGCGCTCCAGAGCGGATGCGACCGCACCCTGCGGGCAATGAACCGCCATTACAACTGCAGTGACTATGCGGAGTTCGTCGAAGAAGCGCGGAAACGGATCCCGGGGATTCACATCGGCAGCGATCTCATCGTCGGCTTCCCGGGCGAAACCGACGCGGATTTTGCCGAGAGCTTCGCCTTCGTCGAATCGATGCAGTTCGCCAACCTTCATGTCTTTACATACTCGCCCCGCAGCGGCACCCCGGCGGCCTCGCTCCCCGGACGCATTTCCGCCGCGGCCGCCAAAGAGCGGCACAACCGGATGCAGGCCGCGGCGGACCGTTCGAAACGCCGCTTTGCGGAATCCCAGCTCGGGCAGACGCTCCCGGTGATCTTCGAGACGGTGGACCGCAACGGATTCGCCCACGGCTGGAGCGACAACTATCTGGCGGTGCGCCTTCCGGCGGAGCTTGCCGGCAAGGGCGGAATCCGACAGGTTCCGGCCACGCGCGAGACGCTGACGCTTCTTGCGGGCGCCGAAAGGGAAGCGGTCGAAGAGTGACGGCACCCTCACTCGCTCCGATAAAATTCCCGGCGGTAGGCGCCGGGCGATACCCCGTAGCGCTGTTTGAAGAGGTGGGAGAAATAGTATTCGTCACCGATTCCGACCGCTTCGGCGACGGCGGCGAGCGTCTCACGGGAGGAGATCAGCATCCGGGCGGCCTGTTCCAGCCGGAGCCGGATCAGAAACTGCCGGGGCGATGAGCCGAAGTACTGCCGGAACAGCCGCCGGAAATGGGTCAGCCCGACGTGGAGCCGGGTGGCGGCTTCGGCGAAGTTCCACTCCTGCTCCGGATGGCGTCGCATCGCGTCGCCGAGTTCGTCGAGCAGCGGCAGCTGCCACGCCTGAAGCCGCCGGGCGGGCGCCTGCTCGTGGAGCTGGAGCAGAAGCCCCTCCAGGAGCCATCCGGCGCGCGCGTGCGATGCGGGCCCGGCATGAATCGCCTCGCTGGTCTCCTCCATCGCCTGCCGGAAGCGGTCGACGTGGGTGATCCGGATCGGTTCCGGCGCCATCGGCAGCAGGCCGTGCTCGATGTAGCGGCCGACGGCGGCGCCGTTGAAGCAGATCACCCGATAATGGTGCGGCCTCGCTCCGGCGAGTTCATATTCGAAGCGGCAGCCGGGATGGGTAATGAAGACCCAGGCGCCTTCGAGTTCGAGCATTTCTCCATCGCCGATGCGCAGCCGGAGCCGGCCGGAACGGTTGAACTGGATTCCGTAATAGATCGGCACATGACAGCGACGGTGAAAATCCGGCACCGGCGACGCCAGCGCGAAGAAGAGGTCGTCATAATAATCCATTCCGGCATTCCCTTTCAACAAAAACAAGCCTCTGTTCTGCTCATTTTATAATAGAATCCCGGATTCTGAAAATACAAATTTGCGCAAGAGGACTTAACGCGTTCCCCAGACATGGCAAAGCAGAAATCTCCACGCTTTTGTGATAAGCCGTCGTGGTATTTTCTGCCGCCGGGCGGATGACGCCAGATACAACATTTCAGCGACAAATTTCCCTGCATCTTTACCGGGGCAATCCACCGTCGATCTGGCTGTCGGCTCCATCGCCCGCAACCGGACACGGAAAAACAGCCGTATTCACTCCTTGGCACGCTGTGGGAACCGGGTAGCCAGCCACACCAGCAGTTCCGCAAGCTCTTCGTCTGTCAACCGGTCGATAATCCGTTGAATGCGCTTGCTCATCACTCGCGCCTCCCCCATGCGGGGCTCTTCCACCGTCAGCATTCCGGGAAACAATCGCTCCACCGTCTCCAGAGTCAAGTTGCTGAATTTAATTTTCCCGCTCACCAGTTTTGCAATCCGCCCCTGGTCGATCCCGACTCGCCGCGCCAGCTCGGTCTGAGAACCGGCAGCAGACAACTGCGCCATAAACCGGTCCTGCAACTCTCTATGCAATGATGAATAATTATTCGCCATTTTTCCTCCGTCCCTACCTGCCAGCATTTCATGTATAGATCGACGGATTATCTTTTCCGGTACTTTGATACAAAAACAACAGGAATACAAATTTTTCACTTGCAATTATT
>NZ_DBEXAY010000121.1:0-13678 GCF_048170485.1 Victivallis sp.
TGGGTGACCGCCCGCGAAAAGGCCGACTACCGCATCTTCGCGCCGCACCTGGCCGAACTTCTCGATCTCGCCCGCGAATATGCCGCGCTCTTCGCCGCTCCCGGGGAATCGCTCTACGACCCTCTGCTCGATCTCTACGAACCGGGGATGAGTTCCGCCGCGCTGGACCGCGTCTTTGCTCCGCTCCGTCGCGAACTCTCTGGAATCGCCCGCGAAGCGGCGGAGCGCACCGCGTCATGGCTCCTCCCGGAGGGCGGAAAATTCAACGCCGCCGGGCAGGTCGCCTTCGCCCGTGAGACGGTCCGCCGGCTCGGATACGATTTCCGGCGCGGCCGGCTCGATCTAACCATCCACCCGTTCACCACCAGTTTCGAGCTGGCCGATGTGCGGATTACCACCGCCGTCCGCGCCGATTCGCCGGTCTCCTGTCTCTTGAGCGCGGTCCACGAGTGCGGCCACGCCCTCTACGAGCAGGGGATCGACCCCGCATTCGACCGGACGCCGCTCGCCGACGGCGCTTCGCTCGGCTTCCACGAGTCGCAGTCGCGTTTCTGGGAGAATCAGGTCGGGCGCTCGCGGGAGTTCTGGGAATATCTCTGGCCGAAGTTCCGCAAACGCTTCGCCGCCGCCGCTTCGCACATGGAGTTCGAGCCCTTCTACCGGTCGATCCTGCGGGTGACCCCCTCTGAAATCCGCACCGAGGCGGATGAGGTGACCTACAATCTGCACATCCTGCTGCGGTATGATCTGGAGAAGGAGATGCTCGCCGGCACTGTGAACCTCCGCGACCTGCCGGAGATCTGGAACGCGAAGATGCGCGAATCTCTCGGCGTCTCCCCCCGGAACGACACCGTCGGCGTCCTTCAGGACATCCACTGGGCCGGCGGCAGCTTCGGCTACTTCCCGACCTACGCGCTCGGCAATCTTATCGCCGCACAGCTCTGGAGCATCGCCCGCCGCCGCCTGCCGGACCTGCCGGAGGAAATCCGGCGCGGAAACTTCCGACCGCTGCTCGATTTTTTGCGGGAAACGGTCCATCGGCACGGCGCGAAGTATGAGCCGGCGGAACTTCTGCGGCGGATCACCGGTTCGCCGGAGGTGGATTCCGCCTGTTTCCTCTCCTACCTGCGCGAAAAATATCTGGCGTGAAAAGCGTCCCGGCGGGGCTGTTGCATTTGCAACTTTCCCCCCGCCGGTCTATATTATCCGGTCATGGGTATTTATACAGAAAAACCGATTTCACGCTGGTGGGGAGTGCTGATCCTGCTCGTCGTGTTTCTGGCGGTCCACGAACCGTGGCTGCTCGGCATGCGCGAACTTTTCCGGCAGGAGGGATTCTATGCGGTTCAGGCCGCCGAGTTCCAGCCGTCCAGCACGCTGGTGACTGCACACGGCGTGGCGGTGCAGGACGCTTTCCCGCTCTATCCGGCGTTGTCCGGGCTGTTGATGCGCGGATGTGGCATTCCGGTCGAAATCGCCCTCCGCGCGGTTTCCCTGCTGATGCTGGCGGCCGGGGCCGTCCTCACCTACTTCGCTGCGGCGAGCGAACGCTCCTGCCGGGCGGGGCTGGTGGCCGCCGGGATGTACATCAGCACCTTTCTCGTGCTGGAGAAGGCGGGGGACGGCACTCCGGCCACCTGCAACGCCTTCTTCCTGCTGGCCGCCCAGCTGCTCTTCTTTCAATACGGAATCCGGAGAACCAACTGGAACGCCGCTTGGATCAGCAGTCTCGCACTGCTTGGGTTCGGATTTTTTTCCGGCGGATTCCGGGTGCTGCTCTACTTCATCTTCCCGATGTTTTTCTTCCGCCGGCCGCTTTCGGTGAAGTCGAAATTCCGCAAGCCCGGCTTCGCGGTCGGCGTGGCTCTGGTGGCGATCTGCATTCTGGCCTGGTGCATTCCCTATCTGGGGATGATGCACCGCATTCCGCTGTTTCACATCCGGTTTGAGGATTTCAGTTTCTACAGCTGGCTGAAGGAGGTCGCGCTCTTCCCGCTGATGCTGCCTCTGCGGCTCTTGCCGTGGTCGCTGATTGCGTGGATTCCCTTCTGCGTGGCGCTTCAGGCACTCGATTCGACGCCGATCCTGAGCCGGTATCTGCGCACGCTGGTCTTCGCTTCGCTCGCTCTGCTCTGGCTGTTGCCGGACGGCAACCCCACGGAGCTGCTCTATCTGCTCGGACCGTTGTCGATTCTGGTCGGCATCAACTATGAACTCGGCATGCGCCGCTATGGGTTCAAAATTCGCAAGGCGCTGGTGCTGTGCGGATACTTTACGGTGATTGCGGCGTTGTCGATCGTGCTGGTCTGCTTTGTGCCGCAGGAGTGGGTGACGCCGTTTCTGAGCGTTTCGAAATCGCTGGATTTCGCCGGTTCCAACGGGTACCGGCTGATGGCGGCAGTGGCGGCGCTGCTGTTGTTCGGCATCGCCTGGAGCCTTCATCGCGGGCGACAGGTCAAGCCGGTCTGGCTCATGCTGCTGGCCACCTCCGCCGCGGCGGGGATCTTCTGCGGCGCCGTGCTGACCCCCTACCGGGCGCAGGCGGATGACAAACGGGAATTCGGGGCGGTTTTCCGCAAGGCGCTCCGCGGCGAACCGGCGACGAAGCTGTACAAGGGGAACATCCTCGACCTCTACGGCGAACTCTGCTATGTCGGTCTGCCGGTGGTGAAGATTCAGGAGCTGGATGAACTTCCGCTCAACGACCGGGTCGTCTATCTGGTTGACACCGAGTTTCCGCAGTATCCCGAGCGGAGCTGGCGCAACCTTCTGCCGCCGGATTTCCGCTACCGCGGACACCGCATCTGCATCTGGAAAGGGGTGCTGCGGCAGCCGGAGGGGGAGGAAAACGGCAGCGGCACTATCTCGTCCGCCCCGGCGGCGGCAACGTCCCCGGCCGCGAAGGCATCGAACTGAAGCTGTTGCGAGCCGGCCGCGGAGCAACCCGGGACGGGGCGTCCCGGCGCGGCGTCGGCAGAACCGCCGGTCGCGACGGCATCGTCGACTTCGGACTCTCACTGCCGGGGGCGGCGGACATCGGCCCGGTCACCCTCCCGTCGGAATCCCGCAGAAAGACCGGCGACCGGCGCGCATCTTCGACCCGGGTGAACGAGGTCCCCTTCGCGTCCTGCCGGATCAGCAGATTGCCGCTCTGCGTCAGGGTGGTGGTGCGCCCGTCCGCTCCCCGGACCAGGGTGAGGTCGCCGATGGTGACCGCTCCGACCCGGGAGCCGGCCGCGGAGCGGGGGGAGGGCTGACGCCGCCGCAGTTGCGGGTCCGCGATGGTGGTTTTGGGGGAAGACGTTGGTTCGACCGTCACCTCCGACAGAATGCGCGGCGTGGTATCGGCCGGCGCGAGGATCAGCCGGGTTCCCGGCGGCGCCGCGGGGGGGCCGGATTCGGATCGACCGCGTTTACTCCGAGGGCGGCGAACAGGGCGATGGCATAAAAAATACGCATGTTGCGTTCTCCTGCATTTGAAAATTCGGAAATCCTGAATTATTATACACTGTTGTCTGAAAAAATCAAGAGAGGAGAGACCAGATGATGGACGATCGTTTTGAAACGGCGCTGGAAGGACGTTTTTTCTGCAACCATGATTTCATCCCGATGGACTCCTGGCGGGTCATGCGGATCATGTCGGAGTTTGTCGAATCGTTTGAAACGATGAGCCGGATGCCGGACCAGCTGGTGGCGGTGTTCGGTTCGGCGCGCACTCCGGAGGACTCCCCGCTTTTCAAGGAGGCGATGGAGGTCGGCCGGCGGCTGGTGGAGGCCGGCTACGGCGTCATCACCGGGGGAGGACCCGGCATCATGGGGGCGGCCTCCCGGGGGGCGTTCGAAGCGGGCGGCAAGTCGATCGGCCTGAACATCGAACTGCCGATGGAGCAGCACCCGAATCCCTATCAGAACACGTCGCTTTCGTTCCGCTACTTTTTCATCCGCAAGGTGTGTTTTCTCAAATATTCGACGGCGATCATCGTCTTCCCCGGCGGATTCGGCACGCTCGATGAACTTTCCGAAGTCCTGACGATGATCCAGACGCGGAAGATCAATCCGATTCCGGTGATTCTGGTCGGCAAATCCTTCTGGAGCGGCCTGCTGCACTGGTTCAAGAACACCCTGGTGGCGGAGGGGACCATCGCCGAAGCCGATCTCGGGCTCTTTCACATCACCGATTCCGCGGAAGATGCGGTGGGCTATCTGGAGGAGTGCCACCGTTACGGCCGCCGCGGCACCGTCAAACTGGATTGAAACAGGAGGCATTCCCCGTGGAAAAAACGGGGAAACCCGGCGGAGCCGGCTTGTTTCCACACCTCCCCCGTACTATATTAATCCGCAAGAGATACTCAACTTGCGGGGGTGGAATATGAGCATGGAAACCTTTGATGTGATGGTCATCGGGGCCGGGGCTGCCGGTCTCTGTGCGGCGGTTCAGGCCGGCCGCGCCGGTGCGAAGACGGTTCTGGTGGAGAAAAACGGAATCTGCGGCGGCACCATCACCATGTCCGGAGTGAATTATCCCGGCATCTTTCAGGCCTGGGGGCGTCAGGTGATCGGCGGAATCGGCTGGGAACTGGTGCAAAAGACGCTGGAAGAGGCCGGTTGGCCGTTGCCCGACTTCCGGGAATTCGACGCCGAGCACCACTGGCGCAACCAGATCCGGATTGACGCGGTCCTTTTTGCCGCGCTCGCCGACCGCATGCTTGCTGAGGCGGGAGTCGATGTCCGGTTTCACACCATGCTCGCCGCACTCAAGGAAGAGGACGACGACTGGCGGGTGACGCTCTGCGGCAAGGACGGGTTGTACGAGGTGCGTGCCCGGGAGATCGTCGATTGCACCGGTGACGCCAACGCGGTCCATATGGCCGGGTACGAATACCGGCAGTCCAATCCATGCCAGCCGGCCACCTACAGCGTCTACGCCGTCGGATACGATTTCGAGAAGCTCGACGTGAAGGCGATCCGCGCGGCGTTTGAACAGGCGGTCGCGCGCGGCGAAGTAAAATCGGAGGATGTCGGCTGGGGCGAGGGGTTCATCGGCAACTTCCTGTACGGAAAAGGCGGCAACTGCAACCATGTCTGCGGCATCAACGCATGCGACAGTGCGGGGCGCACTCGGGTGGAAATCGCCGGCCGCGCCGCAATGTTGCGAATCTACCGGTTCCTCCGCCGTCAGAAGGGGCTGGAAAATCTGGAGTTCATTCCGAAGGGGGGAGAGTGCGGCGTGCGCGAGACCCGGCTCATCGTCGGCGACGAGACGGTGACGGTCGATGACTACACCTCCGGGCGGATTTTCCCGGAAGCGGTCTGTTACAGCTTCTACCCGATCGACCTGCACGACGCCGAGGTCGGGCTGGACAAGCGGAATCTCACCGGCGGCGTGGTGCCGACCGTGCCGCGGGGCGCGCTCATTCCGCGCAACTCCCACCGTTTTCTCGCGGCCGGGCGGATCATCTCCAGCGACCGGCTCGCCAATTCGGCGTTGCGGATTCAGGCGACCTGCATGGCGACCGGGCAGGCGGCGGGGGCGATTGCGGCTCTGGCCGCCGCTTCCGGTAAAGACCCGCGTGAAGTGGAGTTTGCGCGCATCCGGCAGCTGCTGCTCGAACACGGCGCGATTCTCCCCTGACGCCGCCGGCAGTGCCGATGTCCTGATTCAGCCGAGCCGGAAGCCGAGGCGCTTCAACGTGTCGCGCACTTCGCCGGAGCCGCCCCGGATGGTGTAGGCGGGCGCTTCCCGGCGAATCCGGTAGTTGCCGCGGAGCTGTTCGAAGCGGCCGGGATCGCGCCGCAGATCGGCGTCGTCCCGGAGAAGGTCACAGGCGGTGTTGCAGGCGAGAGCAAGCTGTTCTTCCGGCGAAGCCGTTGCGGCAAGGTCGATCGTCGCCGGTTCCGGTGCGGGCAGTGCGGAGGGGCGCCACTCATAGAGCGGCTCGATGCCGAACTTCCGGGCGACCGCCTGAACCGCCATCGCGGTACCGTTCGCCTTGCCGTCGGCGGAGTAGCCGGCGATATGCGGGGTGCCGCGGAACACCTGAGCGAGCAGTTCCCGGTCGATCTCCGGCTCGTTTTCCCATACATCCAGCACGGCGGCGCGGAGCGTGCCGGCGAGCAATGCGCGTTTGAGGGCGGGATTGTCCGCCACTTCGCCCCGGGAGGTGTTGAGGAGGACTGCCCCCGGTTTCATCGCGTTCAGAAACACTTCGTCCGCAAGGTGAAAGGTCGGGTGTGCGCCGCCGCGTTCAAGAGGAACGTGGAGCGTGATGAAGTCCGATTCCTCCAGCAGCTGTGCGAGTTCGCTGAATCCGGCGCTCCCCTCCCGTTCCGCCCGCGGCGGGTCGTTGCGCAGCACCCGCATGCCGAGCGCTTCGCCGGTCTCGACGATCCGCCGGCCGACGTTGCCGACGCCGACGACTCCCAGCGTGAGCCCCCGGAGCGGGCGCTGGAAGCCGGTGAGGGCGGCGGCGAGGTAGCCGGCGACGCTCCGCGCATTGCAGCCGGGGGCGTTGGTCCAGTCGATCTCCAGCTCTTTCATCGCGGCCGCGTCGATATGGTCGAAGCCGATGGTGGCGGTGGCGATGAAACGGACCGGGGTGCCGGCGAGCAGTTCGCGATTGCAACGGGTGCGGGTGCGGGTGATGAGCGCGTCGGCATTGCGGAGATCCTCCTGCCGGATTGCGCCGCCGGGGAGATAGCGCACCTCGGTGTATGGTTCGAACACCCCCTTGAGAAACGGAATCTTATCGTCGGCAACAATCTGCATGGCTCACTCCTCTGCATCGTGGTTTTGAGGTCAATATAGCCACTTCCGGCCGGAATGCAACCGCCGGAACCGGATTCCGGAAGAATTTTTACACCGAGAGCGGCGGACGATTGCGGCGGAACTCCGTAGCCGTCACTCCGGTCCGGCGGCGGAAGATGGTGGCAAAGCGATTCTGATTGGAGAAGCCGCAGCGGGCGGCGATTTCACCGACCGCGAGATCGGTGCCCGCGAGCAGCTGCCGGGCGGCGCGAATCCGCAGTTCCAGCAGGCAGCTGGAGAAATCCAGACCGCACTCCAGCCGGAACAGGTGGGAAAAACGCGATTCGCTCAACGAAACTTTTTTCGCCACGTTGCGGAGCCGGACCGGTTCCATATAGTGGCCCCGCAGATATTCCAGCGCTTCGACAATCCGGGGATCCCGGATGCGGCAGGGCAGAATCTCCGGACTGCGCAGATAGAGCAGATCGATCAGCTCGTGAAGTGCAACCCGGACCAGCGTCGCGAGCGCATTCCGGAATTCCGGTTGCCAGACCGGCAGTTTCCGGAACGCCTCTTCGGCGCACTCGTAGTTTCCCGCCGCCGACTCCTCCGGGCGGAACGGGCCGTACATCACCACGCCGATGACCCGCCCGTCTTCGCGGACCGGCACCAGAAGTTCCGCCGCGCCCGCATGACAGCGCAGCAGAAACGGTTCCGGCCGCACCCGCAGCTCCCGGGCGATGCACCCGGTGTCGTGCTGAACGCAGCGCTCCAGCGCGACGGTTTTGACCGCATCGCAGAACGGGCAGACGTGGCGGGCGTGGGAGAGGTGCAGACGGAGGTCCGTGAGGCAGTTTTCCGTCACCTTCCAGATGCAGCAGTTTCCGGTCAGCGTGGAGACTGCTTCCAGACGGGCGGAAAGTTCTTCAAAGGAGTCCGGCATTGTTATTTTGCTTTTTTCTTCTGTTTCTTTTGGGTATTCAGCATAAAAACGTAGAAATATAGCAGATAATGCCAAGAAAATCAAACTTCTGCCGGATATATTATCTGCAACATCAACCAGGAGGTTCGATTATGTTTGATTCGCTTGATGTTCCTGTCTTTGATCGTGCGGACATTGTGGTCGCCGGCGGCGGTCCGGCCGGAATTGCCGCCAGCCTCGCCGCCACCCGGCTGGGGAAATCGGTGATTTTGCTCGAACAGACCGGCAGTGCCGGCGGCATGAGCACCAACGCGCTGGTTCCCGCCATCATCTGCCGCGGGGATGGTGTGCGCACACTCTGCGGAAACCTCTGCGACTCCATCGTCGATGAGTGCACGCGGGAGATGGGGCTGCCCAAAAGCAATCCGGGCTGGCAGGAGGTCGATGCGGAGATCCTCCGGCGGCTCTACGACCGGCGGCTGGTGGAGGCCGGAGTGAAGCTCTATTACATGATGCGTGCCGCCGACGTTGTTCTGAAGAACGGCCGGATTGAGTCACTGCTGGTCGCGACGCAGCATGGATTGCGCAAAGTCTGCGGCGACGTCTATATCGACGCCACCGGCGACGCCGCCATCGCCGCTTTCGCCGGCGTGCCGTTCGACTGCGGCGATGCGGAAGGCAAAACGATGAGTCCGACTCTCTGCCCGCAGTTCTCCAACGTCGACATCAAGGCGTACCGGACGAGCCGCGCCGCCGGCCATGGTGACCGGTTTTTCTGGCACGAACTGCTGGAGCGAGGCAAAGCTCCGCTGCCGGAATATCATTTTGTCGGGGTCTGCTCCTACGGCAACGGCACCGTGAGCGGCAATCTCGGCCATATCTACGGGGCGAATACGCTCGATGAAAAAGAGCTGACCAATGCCTATATCGAAGGGCGGAAGACCGCTAAAATCTACCATGAATTCTATCGGAAACATGTGCCCGGCTTCGAGGATTCCGACCTCACGCAGACCGCTCCGCTGCTCGGCGTGCGCGAGAGCCGCCGCATCCGGGGCGACTACCAGCTCAACGGCACCGATTACCGCAACCGGGCGAGCTTCGCCGACGAGATCGGCCGCTTCAGCTACCCGGTGGATATCCACTCCTCCACCATCGACCCGGAGGCGCAGAAGAGGGTCGAAGAGGTGATCCGGGCGATGCGCTACAAGCAGGGCGAGAGTTACGGCATCCCCTACCGGACCCTTTTGCCGCAGGGGGTGGAGAACCTGCTCGTCGCCGGCCGGTGCGTCAGTTGCGACCGCGAGATTCAGTCCTCCATCCGGGTGGTCCCGGGCTGCTTCATCACCGGGCAGGCGGCCGGAGCCGCCGCCGCGATGTGCAGCGGCTCCAACGTGCGCGATGTGGATATTGCCCGGCTGCGCGACTGGCTGCGCAGTGAACTTGAGGTCTATCTGCCCTGAGCAATTTCTCCGCTGAAATGCCGCCGGACCGTCTCGAATGCGAGTTTCGGCCGGCGGTATTCATCGACCAGCCCTTTGTTGTTGAAGGCGCGGGGCCGTCCCAGCGCGTAGGCGCTCGAATAGGTCCGGCCGTCGCAGTACTGCCAGAGGGCCACGCCGGTGATTCGGTCGTGTGACAGAACATACCGGCACACCTCATCCAGATAGTCCGCCTGATACTCCTCGCTCCAGTGGGCGCGGAAGCGGTCGCGCCAGCCGTAGATGCCGCCGGCGCCGATTTCGCTTACGATAAACGGTTTGTCGCTGAATCCATTCTGCTCCATCCAGGCGATGAGATGATCGAATGATGGAACGATTTCTCCCAGGGGACGGGTCACCTCACGATGATTCGTATACCAACCGGGGTAAATATTGAGACTGATGACGTCGACGAGGTCGAAATTGATGTCCCGCTCCGCGTGGTTGGAGGCGTAGGTGATCGGGCGGGTCGGGTCGAGCCGCCGCAGTTCCGCGGCGAGGGTTTCGTAGAGGGCCCGGCCGGGAACGCTTTCGGAATCCCCTTCGTTGAGGAAGCCGCGCAGAATGACCGACGGGTGGTTGAAGCTGTTCGACACGATCCACTTCTGCTGGCGGAGCTGGCCGGACTGGAATCCGGGATCGGTCAGGTGCGCTTCCGTGTCTCCCCAGCCGATTCCCTCCTCCCAGACCAGGATGCCGAAGCGGTCACAGAGGTCGAGAAAGCGCGGGTCCTGCTGGTAGTGGCTGCCGCGGACGAAGTTGCAGTGGAGTTCGCGCAGGAACGCCACATCTTCGCGGAGCAGCTGCAGCGGCAGGGCCGGTCCGAACTGCGGATGGGTTTCGTGACGGCACACCCCCAGCAGCTTCAGCGGGGCGTCGTTGAGCAGCAATCGCCCTTTTTCTGCCCGGATGGTGCGCAAGCCGAACCGTTCGACGATCGCTTCGTTGCCCGCTTCCAGCCGGACGGTGTGCAGCTGCGGCGATTCCGGCGACCACAGGGCGGGATTGGCGAGGCGGGCTTCGAACTCCAGCGCACCCTCGGTGACGGCGGCGGTTATGGCGCGCGGAGCTTCGTTGTCGAAGGTGCAGGTGAACTCCAGCGTTTCTGGCACGGTGCCGGAGAGGAAGAGTTTCACGCCGACGCGGCCGTCGAGCGAAAGAGTCCGCACCTCCATCCGGTCAAAGGAGCAGGCGGCAAGTTCGTGCAGTTCCACCGAACGGTAGATGCCGCCGTGGCCGTAGTAGTCGTACCACTGCGAGAAGAGCGGAGTGCGTTGGAAGTCGAGCCGGTTGTCCACCGCGATCACCAGTTCATGCTCGCCCGCGGCGGAAGTGAAGTCAAAGGATACACCGGTGTAGGGCAGATCGTCAACGCCGATGAGTTTGCGGTCCAGAAAGACGGCGGCCCAGAGTCCGAGGCCGTTCAGTTTCAAACGCAACCGGTCGGACGAAGTGACAACTTTTGTCCGGTAGAATCCGGTGCCGCGCCGCCCCGCGTCCGGCGGAAGCGTGTCGAAGACCCCCGGCACCGCCATCCGATCGTCGAAGGCGAGCGCATTCCAGTCGGGATTTTCCGGGTCGGTGCATGCGGCGGAAAAACAGAACTCCCAGATCCCGTCGAGCTGGTGGATCCGGCGAAGCGGAAATTGCGGAAACAGCGATTCCATGGTTTGAATCCTTTCTATTCTATTCAAATCAAATCAAACCGTTACTTGATGATCGGCGAAAGATCGAGCTGATAGATGGCCCGTCTGCCGTCGTGAATGGAGTCCACGGTGACGATCTTCCCATCCGGACTCCAGCGCGGATGCAGATCGCAGCGCACGTCGCCGCTGCTCCCCGGGGCGGTTTCGTGGCGGAAGGTGCCCAGCGTCTCCATATTTCCGGTGGCGGTTTCGATGAGAATGAGCTTCTGGCGCCGGTTTTCGTCGGGGTAGCTGTCCGAAAGCAGCCATTTCCCGTCGGGTGAGAAGACCATGTGCGACATCGCGCCGTGCCCCTTCGAAATCCGCCGGGCGAGGAAGGGGCGGCGGCTCTCATCGAAGACCACCGCTTCGTGGCCGGTTCCGCGCCAGTTGGCGTCGACCAGGATCTCCCGGGGCGTCCGCCCCCAGATCTGGTGGGAGATGGCGTTCTTCCAATAGACTTCCGGCAGGATGCATTCGGCGTCTTCGCCGGTCAGCGAGCAGGTGTACATGAAGGTGTGCCACATGCAGGATTGTCCGATCGGGTCGGTCCACTGGCGGAAGAGCCACAGCAGCCGGGTCGAATCGCAGTTGAAGATCGCGTGGTTGAGCCAGATGTAGAACTCCTCCATGCCGTAACCGTAAGGATGCCGCTCGAGCATGGTCCGGTAGCTGACGATCAGTTTCGAACTCCCGGTGTCGAGATCGATGAGGCGCAGGCCTTCTCCGTCAAGATCGGCCGGATGCCACTGGTCTGTGGGAACCGGAGTGTCCGCATAGCTGTAACCGCGGCGCGGAATCCGGCCGAAGTTCAGTGACACCCCCCAGCGGCCGTCCGGAGAGATTGCGTAAATCGGATACTCGAAGCGATCCACCACCCCCTTGCCGAGCTGATAGATCCGGGCGACCGGTTTCCTCTCCTGCAGATCGAAGTCATTGTAGACGAAACAGCCGGGACGACGGGGCAGGAAGAGCTCCATGCACCCCTGCTGATGACACCAGGCCCGGGTGGTGACCAGCGGGCGGTATCCCTCCTTGCCGATCACGCCGATTTCCGCGGTCTCTCCGGGCTGAGGCAGCCGGGTTTCCTGCGGAATGCGCATGGCCAGATGCAGGGTCTGGTCCTCGTTCCACGGATTGCGGTCGTAGTAGCCGAAGAGATAGATGCCGTCTTCCGGCGTGATCTTCCGCCATTGGTAAACTGGATGGATTTCCATAGGTCTTTTCCTCAAATAGTGACTTTGATCATTCGTATAAACATTTTTGAAAAATTATGCCGACTCCCGGATTTTCAAGCTGCAGGGCACGGAAACGAAACGGGCGTGGTGAAAATCGCTGAGCACGGCGCAGAGTTCCTCGACCAGCAGCCGGGCGATTTCGCTGCGCGGCTGTTCGACCGACGTGAGGGCAGGGGAGGTGTAGCGGCCGGCGGTGATGTTGTCGAATCCGGCGAGGGAGAGCGATTCCGGCACCCGGATTCCGGCTTCCGCCGCCGCCCGCAGAGCGCCGATGGCCATATCGTCATTGTGGGCGAAAACCCCGTCGGTGTCGGGGTACCGGAGCAACAGCTGCCGCATGCCCTCGTAGCCGGCGGTAAGAAGGTCGCAGGCGGGAGGAACCGGCATCGGCCGTGCTTCCATACCGGCGGCGGCGAGGGCCGCGCAATAGCCGCGATACCGCTGTTCTCCGTCGCCCTGCGCGCCGAGAAAGGCGATATGTTTCCGACCACGGCGGATGAGAAAATCGGTAATGTCCCGCCCGGCACCGAACCGGTCGGGAAGAACCTGGCTGATCTGTTCGCTGATCTGCTGTTCCCCGCCGTAAAAGACGAGGGCGATTCCATCGTCGCGCAGCGGCAGGAGCTGTTCTGCGAACATGCCGAGTGAGACAACTCCCGCCACCCGCATGCTCTGGAGCGAAGAGGCGGCGGCTACCGCCTCCGGATGGGTCTCGGCCGGAATGAAATAGAGCAGATAGCCGTGGGGTTCCAGGCCGCGCTGGAGCTCCTGAAAGAGTTCGGCGTAGTAGCTGTTGGTCAGCGACGGAAACACCGCGCCGATCACGTTGCTCCGCCCCAGCCGGAGCATCTGCCCGGCCGGATTGGGGCGGTACCCGGCATCCGATGCCAGCTTCTGCACCGCCTCGCGCACGGCAGGGGAAATCCGCTCCGAACCTTTCAGCGCCATCGAAACGGTGGCCTGCGAGATGTTCAGCTGTTTTGCAATCTCTTTCTGGGTCATTTTGTTCCCTGTCTGTTTATACGTATATATTATGACATCGAATCGCTGTTTTGTCAAGTGGCGGAACAAAATATTGTGAGAGAAGTGGGCGGAGCCGGACAGCGATTTCCGCCGACGATAGCGGGGAGTGTGAGAGTGACTTGGGAGATTTCTCTGCGTGAAAAGCGTTTTTTTTTCAATTTTCAGCTTGCTTTATCGAAAACTGCGGCTATATTAAGAAGCACATACCAAGATGCAGTCCTGTGGTGTAACGGTAGCACAAGTGATTCTGGTTCACTTTGTTGAGGTTCGAATCCTTACAGGACTGCCATTTTTTTTGTCCACCTCAAACTCTTGAGTTCAAAGCGCATTTTCCATCCCGTCCGGCAGGCGATTGGGGGCACATTTGGGGCACAAATGGGTCACAATCGCGGGTTTGCAGGGGTACCATAAAATGCCGTACATGATGATGAAAGGGCAAACGCCTTATTTCAGATCCCGGATTCCGATGTGGCTCTCACGCCGGATGGGTCGCAATGAAATACGGATTCCTGTCCGCACGACTGATTTGCAAAAAGCATCTGCCGTATGTAAATTACTGCAACGTCAAATGAACAGAATATGCGATA
>NZ_DBEXAY010000122.1:0-12308 GCF_048170485.1 Victivallis sp.
GAAGAGCGCGAGAAGGAAAGAACCTTTCCTGAAAAGGTTTTTCCTTCTCGCATTCCGATTTTTGCGTTACTGACAAATGAAATTCAAAATTACTGAAACGGAAAAACGGGCGCTCTGCCGGCAGGTGCCGGAGTTCCGGGAGTTCGTCCGGCAGATCACTCTGCCGGAGCTCGAGTGCGATGGCGATCTCTTCGGCGGACTGGTCCGGAGCATCGTTTCGCAACAGCTTGCCATCCGCGCGGCGGAGGCGATTCTGGGAAGGCTGGAGGCGCTGACTGGCGAACTCTCCGCCGAACGGATTCTCGCGGCCGACCCCGGGGCGCTGCGCGCGTGCGGCCTCTCCTCCCGCAAAGTGGAGTACCTGCGCGGCATCGCCGAAGCGGCGGTTTCGGGTTCCATCGACTTCGCCTCGCTCGCCACGCTCGACGACGCGGCGGTCATTCAGAAACTGATTCAACTCAAGGGGGTCGGCGTCTGGACCGCGGAGATGCTGCTGATCTTCTCCCTCGGCCGCCCGGATGTGTTGAGTTTCGGCGATCTGGGAATCCGCCGGGGCATCATGCTGCTTACCCGGCGCGATTCGCTTTCCAAAGAGGAGTTTGAAGCCTTCCGCCGCCGCTGTTCCCCGTACGGCACGCTCGCTTCGCTCTACCTCTGGAGAATCCGCCCCGGCGGCATCGCCGGATGCTGAAGTTCGCCGCCCCGTCTCCTCACTGGTTGAGTTCGCGGAAGGTCAGCGGGGTGAAGGTCTTGCGCACCTTCTCCCGCTCGGCAGGGTCGACCGTCAGGTACTTCCAGCGCGAGAAGGCGAAGTCGTGCG
Organism: Victivallis sp.; assembly: GCF_048170485.1. Lineage (NCBI taxonomy): Bacteria > Pseudomonadati > Lentisphaerota > Lentisphaeria > Victivallales > Victivallaceae > Victivallis > Victivallis sp. Next base: position 821 of record NZ_DBEXAY010000122.1, read on the forward strand.
GCTGGTAGTTTTGCAGCCAGCTGTGGTGCAGCAGGTAGGAGATCGGGTACCCCTCGAAGATCCACGGGCACTGTTTCGCCAGGTACTCCACCATCTCCCGGTAGCGGCGGGTCCGCTCCGGCGAGTCCGGCATCGGCAGAATCGCTTCGAACATCCGGTCGTAAACCGGGTCGCTGAATCCGGTCCGGTTGCAACCGCCGATGTTCTTGCTGTAGAAGAGCTGGAGGAAGTTCTCCGCATCCGGGTAATCCCCCACCCACGAGAGGCGGAAAAGCTGGAGCTTCCCCTGCCGGAGCTTCTCGTAAAACCGCGGATTGTTGTTGAGCACCGGTTCGGTCTCCACCCCGATGCGGGCGAAATCGGCGGCGGTCAGCTCCCCGAGCTGGCGGTAGGCCGAACTGTTGCCGGTCTGGTCGAAGGTGAAACGCAGTCGTTCGCCGGTCGCCGGATCGATTCCGCCGGGATATCCCGCCTCGGCCAGCAGTGTCTTCGCCCGCTCCGGATCATCCGCCGCATTCGGGTTGCGGAACTCCGGGTCGAACCCCGCCACTCCCGGCGGAATCGGCCCCTGCGCCGGAATCAGCTGGTAGTTGGTGTGCTCCACCCGGCGCTGCACGTCATACGCGAGGCTGAGCGCACGGCGCAGCGCGAGGTTGCCGCCGAGGCGCGGATCGGCGAAGTTGAAGCCGACGTAGCGCACTTCAAACTCCGGGGTGCGCAACAGCCGGATGCCGCGCGCCTTCAGAGCCGGCGCAAGCTCCCTGCCGCCCCCGGCGATCAGATCGAGGTTGTCCTTGTCCAGCGCGTTGAGGTCGAGTTTCCCCTGCAGAAACAACAGCCACGAGGACATCGGCTGTTTGACGAGGTAGAGGATCACCCGGTCGGCGAGCGGCAGAGGGCGGCTCCGGTCGGCGGGGCTCTCCGCCTGCGGAAAGTATTCGACCCGGTAGTCGGGATTCCGGTCGAGCTGCAACTTGTAGTCGTTGATCCATTCGGTCAGCCGGAAGGGGCCGGAACCCACCGGATGGCGGGCGATCTCTTCGCCGTACCGTTCGATCGCCCGGCGGCAGACCACCGCCGCATTCGGCATCGCGAGCATGTAGAGAAAACGCGGGTCCGGCCGGGTGAGGTGAAGTTCGAAGTGAAGATCGTCGATGCGGCGGAATCCTTCGATTCCGGCGTCGTAGAGGGAAAAATCGCCGCGCGGCGCCTTCGCAGTCGCTTCGTGAAACGCATCCAGCCCCTTGATCTTGCCGCGGAAAAGCCAGTAGACCGGGCTGTGATTGCGGGCGTCGGCAATCCGCAGAATCGAATAGAGCACGTCGTCTGAAGTGATCCGGCGAGCGCTTTCCGGCAGTCCGGCGAAGACCGGGTCATCGGCGAAGCGGAGGTCGTCCCGCAGGCGGAACCGGTAGCGGTCGTGCGTCGCGTTCCCCGTCGGCATCTCCGCCAGCATCGAGGGGATCAGCCGGTAGGGGCGTGCGAGATAGTCGTACTGCAACAGTGTGTCGTAGATCGCACCGGTCAGGTTGCGGCTCGAGAGATCGTCCGCCTGCGCCGGGTCGAGCGTCTTGACCCGACTGCCGCCGGAGGTGTGCAGAATCCGCAACGGTTCCCCGCCCGCCGCCGCGGCCGTGACCGCAACGGCGAGAAGGAGCGCCGCGGACAGGCGGCGGAACCGGTGGCCGCCCCCTCCAGTCATGGTTATTTCGCCAGCGCGCGGAACCGGTCGATTTCGCCGTTGTAGAGCGCGTGCATCGCCGGATTCGGCTGGTAGGTCTTGACTTCGAAGGAGTCCTTGACCACCTGCCGCGCGGCGGCGAGGTCGGCGAGGTCTCCGTGGGTGATCGCCTGCGCGAGCAGGTTGCCGATGGCGGTCGCTTCGACCGGACCGGCGACGACCGGAATGTTCAGGGCGTCGCTGGCAAGCTGCATGAGCAACCCGTCCTTGGTGCCGCCGCCGACCACGTTGAGGCAGGCGTACTTGACGCCGAGCAGCTCTTCGAGCGTCTCGAGCTTGCAACGGAAGTAGAGCGCCAGCGAGTCGTAGATTGCCCGGACCACCGCGCTGTCGTCGGAGATCTTCCCCTGACCGGAGCTTTCGCAGAAGTCGCTGATCCGCTGCGGCATGTCGCCCGGGGTGACGAAGCTCGAATCATTCGGATTGATGAGGAAACGGCAGGGCTCGGCATTCAGCGCGAGTTTCTCCATCTCCGCGAAGGAGATTTTCCCCTTCTGTTCGCTCCAGACCCGGCGGGTCTCCTGGAAGAGCCAGCTGCCCATGATGTTGGTCAGGAAACGGATCTTGCCGTTGAGGCCGCCTTCGTTGGTGAAGCTGTTTTGCGACGCCGCCTCGTTCACCAGCGGCCGGTCGAGTTCGGCGCCAAGCAGTGCCCAGGTGCCGGCGCTGATGTAGGCCCAGTTGCCGGAGAGCGGCGCGGGAACCGCCGCCACCGCGCTGGCGGTGTCGTGACTGCCGATCTTGAAGATCGGAATCGGTCCGCAGCCGAGTTCCTTGCAGAGCTCCGGCCGGAGAGTGCCGCCGCAGCTGCAGGGCGGGACGATCTTCGGGAAGATCTCCCGGGGCAGACCGAGCTTGTCGGCAAGTTCAAGGTCCCACTGCCGCGAGACCGGATTGAGCAAATTGGAGGTCGAGCAGTCGGTGTATTCGCTGGTGTCGTCGCCGCCGAGCGCGCGGGCCAGCGCGTCGGGCATCATCAGAAAATGGCTGTTTTCAAAGTCTTCCGGGTGTTCGCGGAAGTGGGCCGCAAGCTGGTAGACCGTGTTGATGACCATGCACTGGATTCCGGTGCGGGAGTAGAGCTCCTCGCGGGGAACCTTGCTCCAGACATCGCTTTCGGCGTTGCCGGTGCGCACGTCGCGGTAGTGGTAGGGCCAGCGGCGCGGCTCGCCGGTGGTGTTGTCGAAGAAGACGTAGTCCACGCCCCAGGTGTCGATGCCGATTCCGGCGATGGCGGGATCGACTTTGAGCGCTTTGGCCAGGCCGGTTTTGAGCTCTTCCACCAGCTGGGGATAGTCCCAGTAGATCGAACCGCCCTGTTCGGTCGGACCGTTGGCGAACCGGTGCACCTCGGTCAGCGTGAGTTTGCCGGATTCGAGGGATCCGATGATGGCGCGGCCGCTGGAGGCCCCGAGGTCGAATGCGAGAAAGCTGCTCATGGTTTGTCTTCTCCGTGTCGATGGTTCCTGAACCGAAAATTCAAATTTTTCCGCCCGGAATCCTGCCCGCGGGGGATCAGGATTCCGGAGTGGCCGGCGCGGCCGGGTGGAGCGCCGCCAGCCGGGCGTAGGTTGAGCGGATCAGCTCCGCCGTCTCATCCCACCCGATGCAGCCGTCGGTGACCGACAGCCCGGGGGTGGGGCGGCAGCCGGAGACGATCTTCTGGCTGCCCGGCAGCAGGTTGCTCTCGAGCATGACGCCGCGGATGGCGGTTTCCCCCGCCTCAATCTGGCTGAGAACATCTTCCAGCGCGATGTGCTGTTTGCGGTAGTCCTTGCCGGAATTGGCGTGGCTGCAGTCGACGATGATGCTCGGCTTGAGGTGTGCCTTCTGCATCGCCACCTTGAGGAAGGCGATGTGTTCCGCACCGTAGTTCGGCTGGCCGTTGCCGCCGCGCAGCACGATGTGCGCATACGGGTTGCCGCGGGTGCGGAAGACGCCGACGTGGCCGTCTTCGAGCACACCGATGAAGCTGTGTTCGCTCAGCGCGGTGGAGATCGCGTCGATCGCGGTCTGGAAGGTCCCGTCGGTGGCGTTCTTGAAGCCGACCGGCATCGAGAGGCCGCTACCGAGCTGGCGGTGCGTCTGCGCCTCGGTGGTGCGCGCTCCGATGGCGGCCCAGGAGACGATGTCGGCGATGTACTGTGCAATGATCGGGTCGAGCATTTCGGTGGCGACCGGCAGCCCGATGTCGACGATGCGGAGCATCAGCTTGCGGGCGATGAAGATCCCTTTTTCGATGTTGTAGGTCTTGTTGAGATCCGGGTCGTAGATCAGCCCCTTCCAGCCGACGGTGGTGCGCGGTTTCTCGAAATAGGCGCGCATCACCAGCAGAATATGGTCTTTTACCTGGTCGCTCAACTGGCGGAGCCGTTCGGCGTATTCGATTGCCGAGCCGGTGTCGTGAAGCGAACAGGGGCCCACGATCATCAGGAATTTCTGCGACTTCCCGTCGAGGATGTCGCAGATTTCCCGTCGGGCCTCCATGACCTTGACCACCGCGTCGAGCGAAAGCGGCAGTTCCGACCGGACCGCGCCGGGGCTGGAGAGCACGCTGCGGCTGGCAATATTGATATTGTTGCTGCTGATCATTGCTGGAATCCTTTCAAGGAGGAATAATATACAATCGTTCCGGGGATTTACAAGGCAAACCCGTTGAAAGGTGTGCGAAAAAAACGCGCTTTTATTCCGGCAGGCGGGGGGCACTTTCCCCGTCGACGGAAATCTGCCCCCGGGATGGCGCATAATCGACACTGCCCCGTTCGATCAACGGCGGCGCCAGACGCAGGGTGCGGGTGGCGGGCCGGATTCCCTCGCGTCGGAACAGCTCCAGCCGGTCCACTGCCGCGTACCCGGCCTCGAAGGTCGGGTTGCGCAGAGTGGTGAGCGGCGGATTTTCTTTTGCCGATTCGGAAATGTCGTCGAAGCCGATGACCGAGACGTCGTGCGGCACCCGGATTCCCTCCAGCCGGAGCACGCGGAGAAGTTCCCGGGCGATGAGGTCGCTCCGGCACCAGAAAGCGGTGGGCGGAACTGGACGCCGGAGCATGGCGGCCACTTTGCGGTGAAAAATCTCCCCGAATTCCTGGCGGCCGCTGCAGATTTCGAGAATCCGTTCCCCTTCCAGCGCAGCCCGGCAGAAGGGGTCGAGCACCTGTTTCCGGTCGAGCATCGGATAGGTACAGCTGCATTCGCGCGGGTAGGTGACCGGGTGGATCACACAGATGTTGCGGTGGCCGAAACGGCGGAGATACTGCATGACGCTCTGGGCGAGAGCTTCGGTGGAGAAGCCGACGGAACCGATGCCTTCGAGATCGAATTCGCTGTCCAGCGAGACTTTCGGCAGGCCGGGGAGTGCGAGAAGCCGACGGAGCGGCGGGTCGTTGCGGTAGCCGCGGTCGCCGAAGAGGATGAGGCCGGAAAAACTCTGTTCCGCCTCTCTTGCCGCCTGTTCCGCCTCCTCTTCCGGAGCTTCCGGCGGCGGCAGGCGGAAGGGGCGGGTGGCGAGCCCCAGCTCCGAAGCGCGGGTGACGATGCCGGAGTAGAAGCTGAGATTCCGCTCTCCCCAGCGGCGGTCGCGCGAACAGTATTCCAAAAAGGAGAGCGGCAGAAGAATGCCGATGCAGCGGTTCTCCTGCCGCGGGAGGGGAACCGGATACCAGCCGTTGCCGTTGGAATCGCGGCGGAGCAATCCGTCGGCTTCGAGCAGGTCGTACGCCTTGCGGACCGTCTGGCGGGCGACGCCGAGCCGGGCGGCGAGGCGGCTGACCGGGGTGAGGCGCCTCCCGCCGCTTTCGGGATGGGCGCGCAGCCAGGCGGCCAGCGAATCGCGGATGGCTTCGACCGTGCGGTTGCGTCCGCAGGCGGCGAGGTCGAGATCCAGTTCCGGGGCGATGTCATCCGTCATGACGATACATCCTGTCGTTACTCCTTTTCTGATACTATAGCAAAAAATTGAAATATTGTCATTGAGAAATTACAAAAACAGGGAAATTATTTACAAAATTCCGCCTTTTTGTCAAGAAAACGGCGGGAATGGGGGCGGAGAGTTGCATGCGGCGCAATACCGGACCGGGACGGTCTTCGTGTGGAAACTCCTTTTGTCAACGCGCGTCCGCCTGCCGGAGCAGGGCGGCCAGTCGGGCGGGATAGGGTTCGGCCCCCTCCGCCGCAGTGCCGCGCCCCTTCAGCCACGGGCCGTAGGTGAGGCTGTCGCCGAAGCAGACGATGCAACTGCAGGGCAGATGTTCGCGGCGGATCACCTCGAACGTGAGTTCCGCGGCGAGGCGGCACCCCTCCGGCGTGAGGTGCAGTCCGTCGCGCATGCCGCTGTTGGAGAAGTTCCGCAACAGCGAGGCGGGCTCCTCCGCAACCGGGCGGCTCCGGACGAGCCCTTCAAAGTCGATCAGCGGGAAATCGAGTTCCGCCGAGAGTTCGCGCAGGATTTCGTTGGCGCATTCGACCCGCTCGTCCGGCGGAACCGGATCGAGCGCGGCGCCGGGGAACTGTTCGAAAAGATAGGCGTTGATCCGCGGCGGCAGCGTTCCGGCGGCGACGGCACTGCCCGGAATGCGGCAGCGGTGAACCAGTCGTCGGAAGTTCCGGCGGAACTCCTCCGGCGGAACCGTGTGGCCGCAGTAGAGCATATCGTTGACTCCCGCCCAGAGGATCACCAGATCGGGCGAGTGCGGCGCGACGTCGCGGTCGAACCGGGCGAGCAGTTCGCGCGTGGTGTCGCCGGGGTATCCGGCGTTGACGACGCGGGCCGGACTCATCGAAATCGCTCCCGGAAGAGGGGGGCGGAAAACTCCGATGACGAGAATCGCGCGGAAATCATTTGATATGTGCTCCGGTTGTTGTATAGTATGGAAAATACGATTGAGAATATAACCCGTCCGGCATTTTTTTCAACCCCGCGGATGCCGGAGAGAGAGAGAGGAGGAACAAAATGGTCATGCGCGCGAATTCGGATTATCTCATGCGGGTGACGCTGAAGAACCCGGCAATCCGGCTGGCGCTCGGGCGGTTTGACGAACTGACGACGGAGGGGATCATCCGCCACGACGCCGATCCGGTCGCCGGGCGGCTTTTCGCGGGTGGACTTGCATCGGCGGCGCTGATGACGGTGCTGCTGGATGAAAAGGAGAGCTACTCCATCCGGATCAATTACAAAGGTCCGGTTTCCGGAATGCTGATCAACGCCAGGGCCGACGGCCGGGTGCGCGGACTGGTGCGCAATCCGCATGTGATGACCGCGGCGGATTCGGTGGAGATGGCCTGCGGCGATGACGGGGCGAGTGTAGCGGTCGTCCGCTCCCGCGAGGGGAAGGTGCTCAATTCGGGCGAGGTGAAGACCGCCTTCATCATGCCGTCGGCGGCGCTGGGATACTTTCTTTCGGTCAGCGATCAGGTGGAGAGCGAAATCCGTTGTGAAGTGGTGTTTCAGCCGGACCCGGCGGCGCCGGTCCGTTCGGCGGACGGCGTGCTGATGCAGGCGATGCCCGGCTGCGATCTGGAGGAGTTCGGGGTGTTGCGGCAGCGGCTGCTGGAGCCGCCGGCGGGGGCGATTCTCCGCGACCGGATGCCGGAGCCGGAGGAGGAGCTCCGGGCACTGCTGATGCTGCTCTGCCGCACGGCACAGCCGCCGGAGCACTCCGTCACCATGGTGGAGCCGGCGCGGTTCGCCTGCAACTGCAATGAGGAGCGGATGCGGGAGATGGCGCGGCAGATGCTCGGGGAGGAGGATTTCCAGAAACTGCTCGCCGAGAAGCCGGATCCGGTAATCCGCTGCCAGTTCTGCGGCAACGAATATCACCTCAAGGGCTAGAAACACACTTCCCCGGCGCGGCGTTCAGAGCAGGGACTGGGCGTCGACGTCGGCGTAGACCTCGATGCCGCGCGGCACCGGGCGGTGAAGCGTCAGCACCCGGAGCGCCTGCCGCAGGAGTTTCATCTGTCTGCCCCGGATCAGCAGCATGTAGCGGAACTTCCCCTTGATCCGTTCAATCGGCGCGGGGGAGGGGCCGGAGAGCCGGATTCCCTCGTGCGCGTAGGGGCGCAGTTCCTCGGTGAATTTCGTGGCGAATTCGACCAGTGCGCTCTCATCTTCCCCGCGGAAGTGGACCGCGATCAGGTGGGAGAAGGGCGGATAGTCGAGCATTTCGCGGAATTCGAGGTCGAATTTGGAAAACCCCTCGAAATCCTGCGCCGCCGCGAAACAGATCGTTTCGTTCTCCGGATTCCGGGTCTGGATCAGCACTTCGCCGCGGATGTCGCCGCGTCCGGCCCGGCCCGCCACCTGGGTGATGAGCTGAAAGGTCCGTTCCGGGGCGCGGAAGTCCGGCATCGCCAGCCCGAGGTCGGCGTTGATGATCCCGACCAGCGTCACGTTGGGGAAGTGGAGCCCCTTGGCGATCATCTGGGTGCCGATGAGGATGTCCAGGTCGCCGCGCCGGAACCGCTCCAGCACGTTCTCGTAATCCTCGGCGCTGCGCATGGTGTCGGAATCCATCCGGGCGATCCGGGCGGGGTGGAAGACCGCGCCGGCGACCGCTTCAATCTTCTCGGTGCCGACGCCCGCGTAGCGGATTTCCGGCGAACCGCACTCCGGACAGGCGGTGTAGGCCGGAATCATGCAGCCGCAGAGGTGGCAGCTGAGCGTCTCGTGCAGTTTGGAATAGGTGTAGGCGACCGAACAGTCCGGGCAGCGCGCCTCGAAGCCGCACTGGTTGCAGATCATCACCCGGGCATAGCCGCGGCGGTTGAGAAAGAGGATGCTCTGTTCCCCCCGGTTCATCCGGTCAAACACCGCATCGATCAGCATCTTGGAGAAGAAGTTGCTCTTGCCCGGCTCCGGCGGGCCGGAGAGCCGCTGGTCGATGATCCGGATGTGCGGCGCGAGTTTGTTTTCGACCGGAACCGACATCTTCGCAAGCAGGAATTTCCCGGTGGCGGCGTTGCGGCAGCTCTCCGCCGACGGCGTCGCCGAACCGAGGATCACCGCGGCATTTTCGAGTTTGCCGCGCATCACCGCCACGTCGCGCGCCGAATAGCGCGGTGCCTCCGACTGTTTGTAGCTGGATTCATGCTCCTCGTCGACGATGATGAGTCCGAGGTTGCGGAACGGCGCGAAGAGCGCCGACCGGGCGCCGACGGCGATCTGCACTTCGCCGTCGTTGATCCGGTTCCACTCGTCGAAGCGTTCGCCGTCGGAGAGGCGGCTGTGCAGGACGCTCAGGTGGTCGCCGAAGCGGGCGCGGAACCGGCGGACCGTCTGCGGCGTGAGCGAGATCTCCGGCACCAGCACGATCGCCGAGCGGCCGAGTTCGAGCGCCTCGGCGATCGCCTGCAGATAGACCTCGGTCTTGCCGGAGTTGGTGACCCCGTGGAGCAGAAGGACGTGGCTGGAGGTCTCGCCGTGAAGCATTTTGGAAATGAGTTCGAGCGCCGCCGCCTGGTCGCGTGAAGGCGCAAGCGGCGTTGACGGCATCACCCGGGTGTCGCCGAAGAGGTCCCGCCGGATGGTGATCTCCTCGGCGGCGACGATTCCGTGCCGGAGCAGGGTGTGCAGGGTGGAGTCGCCGAATCCGGCCGCGCGACACTCCGCCGCGGTGAGCGGTTTGCCGGGGAGCAGCAGCTGAATCAATCCGATGCGGAGTGCGGCGGAGGGTTTCGTTTCGTTGTCGTGGAGAAACTGTTCCGCCGCCTGACGGTCGCCGATCCGGTAGACCTTCACCTTTTTTGGTTTCACCTTGCCGCTGCGGACGGCGGCGGGGAGCAGGGTGCGGATGGACTGCTCCTGGCTGCAGCAGTAGTAGTCGGCCATCCAGCGGCCGAGTTCGACCAGATGTTCGGGGACGTGGGCGCGGGTGGTGGAGACGCCGATGATCTCCTTGAGTTCGCCGTGGTAGTCGCTGAATTCGGCGAAGCTGAGGATGTATCCGTCGCGGGTGGAGCGCCCGAAGGGGACCTTGACCATCATGCCCACCTTGAGCGTACCGGCCAGCGACTCCGGAATCCGGTAGTCGAACTCCTGATCCAGCGCCACGTCGATGATAACCTTTGCGACCGCCACGATGCCTCCTGTGTTTTCTGCGGATTCATACAATACAGCGCAAAGGCGCTGAAATCAATCCGCACTGTCGTGGCAGAAATGAAAAAATTCCGGCCCTCCCGCAAGGGGCGGCGGGAAGACCGGAACGACGGAAACGGCAAATCAGAGGTCGGTAAGTACGCCTTTGATATAACCTTTGGTGAAACCGTAGGTGTTGCGTGCTTTCTGCCGGTTGACCGAACGGGCACTGCCGTCGGCGTGCAGGAAGTTGAGCTGACCGTTGTGGATCAGATTCAGGTGCGCGCCGGGACGGGAGAGATTGAAGTGCTGGTAATCTTTCCAGGTGGTCTGGCTGTAGTTGGCGATGGCTTCTCCCAGGATCGGGAAGCGGAAGTCAACGGGGCGAACGTTGCCGTTCGTGTCGGTCTGTCCCGCCAGCCGTCTTTCCTGACCGGGAATCGCGGACCACTTCAAGACGCATTTTTCATGAGCGGTGGCTTTTGTGACTCCCGCGGCCTGAACCCACACCCCCTCCCAGACATCCGCGGTGGTTGCGTTTGCTGCAAAACAGGACTCGAACGTGGCGTCGCTCCCTTTGGGCATATATGGCGTGGAAGGACAACGGTAGGGAGCCATTTTTTCTCTCATCACCGTTTTATCCTGCAGATCAGATTGATTGGCCAGAAAACTCCACCATTTGCGGTCCCGCGGAACGCCGACCGCGGAATCGAAGACCCATCGGATTGTCACCCGGTCGTTGAAGTCGTTGGCGTAGGCGTTGAAGGCGAGACCGTTCTGTTTCATGTTGTTGAGACAGGTGGCGGTCCGCGCCGTCTCCCTGGCCCGGTTCAGTGCCGGCAGCAGCATGGCCGCGAGAATCGCAATGATGGCGATGACGACGAGGAGTTCGATAAGAGTAAATAATTGTACAGTAAATGGTTGTGTTGCTTTGCCGTCAGGGCGGGTTTCGTGTGTGCCGAACGCGTTTTTTTCAAACTTCGGTTTCATATCAAAATCTCCTTGGGTTGGGGTTATGGTTCTTCCGCCGGGGTGCTGGTGACGGCGAGCAGAGCGCCGGGAACCGCCGGATTGAGGCATTCGATCTCCACACTCTGAATCTCTTTAAGATTGCGCTGAAACTCCGCGGTGACGCCGGAAATCTCCTCCCGTTCCCGGTTGGTCCATTCGGCGAGGCGGAGATTTCTGCCGGAAAGCGTTTCCTTGAGCCAGCCGGCCGGAACGGCACTGCCGCTGTTCTCCGGCGCGAACTCCTGCCGGGACCCATCCGCGAAGTGAATGATGTAGCGGAAGGGCTTCGTGCGCTCCGCTCCGGAGGTGATGTGGAGAAAGTGGAGCGTCTTCCAGCGGCCGGGAAGCGCCAGTTTCACGTCCCCGGTCAGCAGCGCGATTGCGCCGGAGGAGGTTGTGCCGATCCGGAACGGCACGGCGCGGAACTCCCGTGTCCGGCGGGTGATGTTTTCTGCCGCCGCCAGCGGAGTGGTGAGGGATTCCCCCTGCGGAAGCAGGGCGGCGTTGAACTGTTTCTCCAACGACAGCGGTTTGCGTTCCGGCGCAACGGCTTCCGGAATTTCGCGCGGCGGCCGGCGGTTGCGGGCGGCGAGGCAGTATTCCATTTCACGGGTCATCGGCGGTTCGGGCGCAGGCTCCACCCGGACCCGCTCCGGCGGCTGCCA
>NZ_DBEXAY010000123.1:0-4391 GCF_048170485.1 Victivallis sp.
GGCTGTTCTCCGGAAAATCACAGTGATTCCGGACGCTTGTTTACTCTCATTGAACTGCTCATCGTAGTGGCGATCATCGCGATTCTGGCCGCACTGCTACTGCCGGCGCTGAATCAGGCCCGGGAAAAGGGGCAGAGCATCAAATGTCTCTCCTGTGTAAAACAGCTGGCCGGCGGTCAGGAGATGTACCGGATGGATTACAATGACTACTATGCTCCTGCCCGTTACGGCTACTTCACCGTGCCGAAGAACTCCAGACAGAATCCGGAGTTTCTGGCGCCTTATCTGGGGTTTCCTGTGGGGAGCGATATGGATGACATCATGGCCCGGGGCGGGGTCTTCTGGGGATGTCCAGCGTGGCGCCCGGCGGAAAAATCCCGCACCTATACCGGATATGGGCAGAATATGCGCTATCACAGTAACGGAGACTCCATTACCATGGTTTCCTACGATGAGAACAGCACGACCATGCCGTTTTATAAAAGCAGCCAGATTCGTCTGCCTTCGAAGCGCGGCCTGTACGGCGATGCGACCAACTGGCTGATTTCAACGTACCGGGAAGGAAACGTTGCAGATCTTTTCAATTTTTCACTGGACGGCAGCGGCCGTTCAGCGGATCCCACCCGGCACGGCGGCCGCGCCAACTATTCCTTTTTCGACGGTCACGCCGAGAGCATCGGTGCAACAGTTGCCTATCTTTATTTCTTCAAACCGGAACGTTTGTAACAGGGAGAATGTTTTATGTCGCGTTCGGATTGGCGGCTGCTGGAGAACGGCAGCCGGATTCCCGCTGAAAATTATGCGGATCAGCCATATGTGGTCAAAACCGATGACGGAGCCTGGCTCTGCTGCGTCACCACCGGCATGGGCAGTGAAGGCGCTCAGGGGCAGCATGTGAGCACCTGCCGCAGTACCGATTGCGGCAGAACCTGGTCGGAACCGGTTTCCGTCGAGGCGCCGGGAGATGTGGAGAACTCCTATGCGGTTATGCTCAAGGCTCATTCCGGACGGGTATTCATCTTCTATAACCGGAACTCCGACAATGTTCGCGAAATCAGCACACACGACCGCAGGGGGACATTTACCCGGGTCGATTGTCTGGGCAGTTTTGTCTTCAAGTACAGCGATGACCACGGCAGAAGCTGGAGCCGGGAACGGTATGAAATTCCCTTCCGGCTGTTTGACTGCGACCGGAACAACGTTTACGGCGGCAGGATCCGTTTTTTCTGGAACGTCGGCCGGGCTTTCTCGTTGGACGGAACCGCCTTGGTTTCGCTGATCCGGGTTGGTGAAATGGGGGAAGGGTTCTACCAGCGTTCCGAAGGATCGCTGTTGAAAAGTCCCGATCTTTTTACCGCAGATGACCCGGCCGAAGCCCATTGGATTACCCTGCCGGAGGGCGACGCCGGATTGCGGACTCCGCCCGGCGGCGGCCCGATTTCCGAAGAGCAGTGTTTTGTTCCGCTCAGTGACGGTTCGCTCTATGTGACCTATCGCACCGTGGATGGTTACCCGGTCGAGGCGTGGAGTCGTGACGGCGGCAGAAGCTGGCCGGAACTCCGTTACATGCGCCGCGCGAGCGGCCGCCTGGTGAAACACCCCCGCGCGGCCAATTTCACCTGGAAGTGCGCCAATGGAAAATATCTGTACTGGTTTCACAACCACGGCGGCTCCTTCATCCGTCGCAAGCGGCAGATTGCCTACGAGGATCGCAATCCCGCCTGGTTGCTGGCCGGGGTCGAGGTCGATTCGCCGCAGGGAAAGGTGATCCGCTGGGGAGAGCCCGAAGTGCTGTTGTACCATGACGACCCGATGGTCCGCTTCAGCTATCCGGATCTGGTGGAACAGGACGGGCGTTATTTTGTGACGGAAACGGAGAAGAACATCGCCAGAGTTCATGAGATTCCCGCGGCGTTTCTGGAAAAGATGTGGGCGCGGGTGGAGGGGCGCGCCGTCTTGGCGGACGCCGGAATCCTGTTCGAAGCTTCCGGGGGAAGCCGGGTGGACGCCCCGCCGGAATTCCCGGAATTCTACCGGCGAAATCATGAGACCCGGAACGGGTGCGGCATGCTCACCGGCAACGGCTGCACCTGGGAGGTGGAGCTTGCCGATCCTTCGCCGGGCCTTCTGCTCGCGGGGCGGGCCGTCGAGGATGGCCGGGGCGTGGCATTGGAGCTCGACGCCGAACGGCGCCTGGTGCTGACGCTGGATAACGGCGGTGAGGAGTGCCGCATGCGAAGCGAGCGGATTCCCCAGCTGGCTTCCGGAGACATTCTTTGCGTCGTCATCGATGGCGGTCCCGGCATTGTCAGTTTTATCTGGAACGGAGTGTTTCTCGACGGCGGCGAGGAGCTGCAGTTCGGCTGGAGGCGGTTTGATCCCCACCTGATCCGGCGGCCGGTTTCCGTGCCGTGGCAGGTGGGGAATATGGTGAAGACGATACGGCTTCTGGATCGGCCGCTGATGACGGCGGAGTGCCGCAGCCGCTTGGAGAACAGGGAGGAACTATGCTGAAACGTTCGACAATTAATCAGAGTATTGAAACGGCGAGGATCGTATTTGAAGCGGCGGGACTGCATCTGCCGGCGTTTGCCACCTGGAGTGTGGAGGAGTGGCAAGTTCGCGGCCACGAGGCAGACGAGATTCGCGACTGCATGCTGGGCTGGGATGTGACCGACTTCGGTTCCGGGGATTTTGCCAGGATCGGGCGGACGCTGTTCACGCTGCGCAATGGCCGGCACGACGACCCGCGCTATCCGAAATCCTATGCCGAGAAATTCATCCTCGACCCGGAAGGACAGCGCGCTCCAGCTCATTTTCACCGCAGCAAACGGGAGGATATCATCAACCGCGGACGCGGCTTCATCGTTCTGGAGTTGACCGCTTCCGATCCGGAGGGGAATCCGGCGGGCGGCACATTGTGTGTCGCGGTGGATGGGGTGGCATGCACAATTCCTTCCGGAAGCCGGGTGAAACTGAATCCCGGGGAAAGCATCTGTCTGCCGCCGCGCACGATTCACCAGTTCTGGGGAGAAGGTGGGGATGGTTGGGTGATCGACGGCGTGAAATACGGGGTGTCGGGAGAGGTTTCGAGCGTCTGCGACGACCGTTCCGACAATGTCTTCCTTCACGGCGGCAGCCGCTTCCCCGGAATCGACGAGGACGAACCGCGCCGGTACTACCTCTGCCAAGAGTACCCCGCGCCCTTCTGCGGCAGCTGAGTTGCCCGCCCGGGAAAATACAGCTGTTGCTTTGCGGAGAATGATGGTGGAATCCGGGACCACCTGAGCCGTATTGCCGCAGTCACAGAACTGTTTTCACGAAACATCTGCGCCTCTCCTGCCGGAGGGGCGCAACTTCTGTTCTCTGAACTTGATCTATTTCTCCCCGGCGGCTGGAGAGCTGTGGATATTCTTCTGCAATTGGGCATAGTGAGATTGTTTTGCCCGATGGGCTTGCCGGGCCGGCCATCTGCGGCCTGTTTCAGGCTGTAGAACTCCGATTCCGGCTCCGGTCGGGCACGACAGGTTTCTGCCGCACTCCCCCCGGAAGATTGTGCTGCGATGGAAAAATGAAAAAAAAGAGTACATCTTCGCTTGACTTACAGTAACTGTAACGTTTACAATAAAACAAGGGGGCGGAAGAGAAAACGGACGTGGAAACAGAAACAGAACTTCAGGAGGCGGGATGAATCGACGTGATTTCTTAAAGAGCGCATTGACGGTTGCAGTCTGTTCTCCTCTGGCCGGAGTTCTGGCGCGGGCGGCTTCCGGCAGCGGAACCGTTTCGGAACCGGTCGTTTATTTCACCCCGGAGATATCCCCGGAGGCGGTGGTCCGCATGTACCGCGTTCTCGGCGTTGCACTGCCCGGCCCCGTCGCGGTGAAGGTTCACTCCGGCGAGAAGGGCAATCAAAACTTTCTCCGCCCGGAATTTTTTCGCCCAATGGTCGAGGCGGTCAACGGGACGATCGTGGAGTGCAACACCGCTTACGAGGGGGCCCGCAACACCACGGAGAAGCATCGGCGCCTGATCGCGGAACACGGCTGGAGCAGCTGTTTCCCGGTCGATCTCATGGATGCGGAGGGACCGGACCTGGTTCTGCCGGTTCCCGGCGGCAGGATTCTGAAGCAGAACTTCGTCGGGAAAAACATGGCCCGTTACCGCTCCATGCTGGTGCTTTCCCACTTCAAGGGGCACCCGGTTGCCGGATATGGCGGCGCGTTGAAACAGCTTTCGATCGGGTGCGCCTCCTCCCGCGGGAAGGCACTGATTCACTCCGGCGGCGTCACCGCCGATCAGACCGCGTGCTGGAATCATATGGCTTCGGCGGAGGTTTTCGGCGACGCCATGGCGGAAACGGCCGGAACAATTGTAAATTATTTTAAAAA
>NZ_DBEXAY010000124.1:0-38109 GCF_048170485.1 Victivallis sp.
ATGACTTGAAAAGTCGCCCCACCTGTGGCACCTTATCTGCCGGGAGGCCGAATCGTGACGAAGAAAATCACCATGCAGGATCTGGCAAGGGAAGCCGGTTGCTCGCGTCCGCAGGTGTCGCGGGCTTTCAATGGAAAACCCAACGTCTCTCCGGAGGTGCGCGCCCGGGTGCTGGCGGCGGCCGAGCGGCTCAACTATCGGAACACCGCGAACCGTCATCAGGTCCGGATCGTCGTCATCGTCCGCGACACCAGCGGCATGTACGGCCCGCTGATGCTGGATGCCCTGGTGAAAAACGCCTGCGCCCGGAAATGGGTCTGTCACACCGTCTTCGAACAGAATATCCATGAAATTCCCGACTGCTTCTACGACGGCGCCGTCTCCCTGATCTTCAACAAAAGCTGGGCAAGAAAGTGGGTCGAGGAACGGGCGACGCCGCTGGTCATGATCAACAGCTACGGTACCGCGTTCGATAAAATCTGCTCCATCGATCCGGATTCCAGCGACGGAAGCCGGATTGTCCTGCAGCATCTGCAGCAGCTCGGCCACCGCCGGATCGCCCGAATCCATTTCGTCGACGTCGAAGAGGAGAAATACCGGCGCGGTCAGGAGGAGTTTCTGCAGGAGGCCGCCCGGCTCAAGCTGGGTGATTCGGTACGGAACTTCCAGTTCATCCTCTCGGAGACTTCGCTGGAAGATGGCATCAAAGCGGTTCTTTCGCAGGGCTTCACCGCCATTCACATGATCCATCAATCGCTGGGAATTCCGGCGGCAAAAATCATTCAGAGCGCCGGATACCGGATTCCGGAGGATGTCTCACTGGTCACCTTCGAACTGCCCCACATCTCCAACTACCTCACTCCGGCCCACACCACGATCGATTTCAACTATCCGGAGATGGCCCGGCGTGCTCTGGATGAACTGCAGCTGAAAATGCACGGCAAAGAGTCCGACGGCGGCGCGATTCTCGTGCCGAATCTGCTCCATATCCGCGAATCCACCGGCCCCTGCCGCGCGTGAAGAATTCAAATGGAAAACGGGAGCCTCCCTTTGCGGAAAAGCTCCCGTCCCCTCCCCTTGCCGGAATTCCGGCAGGGGAGTTATTCCCACTCGATCGTGCCCGGCGGTTTCGCGGTGATGTCGTAGACCACCCGGTTCACGCCGTCCACTTCACGGACGATGCGCTCCATCATCGTCTCCAGCAGTTCCCACGGCAGGCGCACCACCTGCGCGGTCACCGCGTCCACGCTGTTGATCGAACGGATCGCAATCACATAATCGTACGAGCGTTGCCCGTTCTTGATTCCGACCGTCTTGACCGGGACGAAGATCGCGAAGGTCTGCCAGGTTTTGTGGTACCAGCCGGCCTTGGTCAGCTCCTCGGTCACGATCGCATCCGCCTCGCGCAGCATCGCCAGCGTATTGCGCTCGATCGGCCCGACATGGCGGACGCCGAGCGACGGCCCCGGGAACGGATGGCGGTCGATGAGTTCGGAGGGCAGACCGAGCATCCGCCCGACCGCGCGCACCTCGTCCTTGAACAGCCGTTCGACCGGCTCCACCAGCTTGAACTTCATGTCCTTCGGCAGGCCGCCGACGTTGTGATGGCTCTTGATGACACCGTTCGGATTGCCGTCCAGCGGAATGCTTTCGAGAATGTCCGGATAGATCGTCCCCTGCCCGAGGAACGGCGCGTCGATCTTCGCCGCCGCTTCCGCAAAGACGTCGATGAACTCCTTGCCGATGATCTTGCGCTTCTGCTCCGGATCAGCGACGCCCTTGAGCTTGTCGAGGAAGCGGTCGGAGGCGTCGATGTACCAGAGATTCATGTCGAAATTGCGGGCGAAGATCTTCTGCACCATCTCCGGCTCATTCTTGCGCAGCAGCCCGTGGTTCACGAAGACGCAGGTGAGCTGTTTGCCGATCGCCTTGTGGATCAGCGCCGCCACCACCGAGGAGTCCACGCCGCCGGAGAGGCCGAGCACCACCTTCTGGTCGCCGACCTGTTTCCGGATGTCCGCGATCGCCTCGTCGATGAAACGCTCCATGGTCCAGCTGCCGGTGCAGCCGCATCGGGTCCGGCAGAATTCGACCGCCTCCTCGACCTTGCCGGCCACGCCGCCGCAGAGATCGAGTGTCGGCAGTTTCAGGGCGTCGAATTTCGCCCGTGCCTCCGGCCGGGCCGGAACTCCCGCATCAGCGCAGAGAATCAGTCCAACCGGAGCCTCCTGCATCACACGTTCCGCCGGAACGGTGTACGGCATGACCATCGTATAGATGTGCCGATCCCGGATGGCGCGGGCGAATTTCTGAATCTCTTCACAGCCGAAATTCACCAGCACTACAGTTTCAGGTGTCTGTTTCATACTCTCCTTCCCGGTTTGATTGAGGATGGAGTAACATAGCGCCCCTTTTCAGGAAATGCAATTGAAACCACTCCCGATTCCCTGAAAAAACAGAGGACCGGAAATTCCGTCAGAGCCGGAGACACCTCTTCCCGCCGGCCGGGCGATGTCGTCAACCAAAACGCCTTCAGCGCTCCACCACGGCTTCCCGCCGGATGTCCCGCGAACTTGCGCCGAACCGGAGGCGATAGCGGCCGGGAACCACGAACCACTCCCGCTTTTCCGGATGGTAGATTGCGAAGCTCCGCGCATTCAGACGGAACTCCGCCTCCCGGCTTTCGCCCGGCTCCAGCGCGACCTTCTCGAACCCTTTCAGCTCCTGCGCCGGACGCTGGAATTCCGACTCCGGCGGCGCGATGTAGAGCTGGATTGTCTCCCGTCCGGCACGGCTGCCGGTGTTGGTGATCTTCATCCGCACCACCACCGCATCGCCGTCGGTTTCGACGACGGGCTCTCCGTACTCGAAACTGGTATAGCTCAAGCCGTGGCCGAAGGGGAAGAGCGGCTCGATCCCCTTCGTGTCGAACCAGCGGTACCCCATCAGCAGATCCTCCGCATAGTGGCAGATCAGCGGCTGATAGTCGTTGAGCGCGTGCGCCGGGCTGTCGGCGAGCCGTTTCGGGAAGGTGAAGGGCAGTTTGCCGGAGGGATTCACCCGGCCGAAGAGCACGTCGGCAATCGCGTTGCCCGCCTCCATCCCGGCGTACCACATCTGAACCACCGCCGGAACCTCATCGATCCACGGCATCTCCACCGGAGAGCCGCCGACCAGCACCACCGCGAGACGCGGATTGATCTTCGCCAACGCGGAAATCAGTTCGTTCTGCCCGTCGTGCAGCGCCATATCCTTGCGGTCGCTCCCCTCGGCGTCGAAGGTGTGGTTGAGTCCGCCGAAGAAGAGCACCGCGTCCGCTTCGCGCGCCGCGGCGAAAAGCTCCTCATCCTTCACCTCCGCCGCGCTGACACCGCCCGGAACCGCGGTCAGACGGACCGGATAGACCGGCATCCCGACATGGAGAACGATCGGAATCTCCATCTTATAGCTGTGCCCGGCCTCCAGCATCACGGTCGCCGAACCGCAGACATTCTGCTCGCTCTTGCAGTTCTCCACAAAATTGACCCCTTCGCAGCCGAGGCACGCCTGCGAACAACCGTCGAGGAAGAAGGTCCACGCTTCGCTCTTCTTCGGGGTGAGCACCCCTTTGAACAGGACGCCGAAGTCCTTACCGCGGAGCTCCTCCGGCAGATCCTTCTCCGGGTCGAACTCCGGCGACTCCACCGGCAGCGTCCGCACCGGCACGCCGGAACGGTGGTGATTGTCGTAGATTTCGCAGATCCAGCCGCGGGTTCCCGCGCCGGCGTCGACGATCTCCATCAGCGAACTCGGAACCGGCTTCCCGGCGTTGTTGCCGGCCGGATAGCCGCGGAAACTCCGGATTTCCACCTCCGTCCCCGCCAGCAGATTTTTCAACCCCTCCAGCGGCGTCACTTCGTACAATGCCTTGACCGCCGAACTGTGGCCGCCGAAATGGTGGCGGCAGTCGGCGTTGTCACCGACCACCAGAAGTTTGCGAATCTTTCCGGCGTCGAGCGGCAGCAGACTCGTTTCATTCTTCAGAAGCGTGATCGCCTCCGAAGCGATGGCGCGGGCGGCGGCCTGGTGCGCCGGCGTATTCCGCTCTCCGGCCGGACGTGGGTTCCCGTCGCCGATCATGCCGAGCCGGAACATCAGCCGCAGAATCCGGCGGACCTTGTCGTCGAGCACCGCCATTTCAATTTCGCCATTCTCGACCGCGCGCAGGAAGGGATCGGCCAGGTGGTAGTTGCAATACTCCTCGCCGGTGCCCATTTCAATATCCATGCCGTTGCGGGCGGCCTCGAAGGTGTCGGTCACCCCCGCCCAGTCGGAGATGACCACGCCGTCGAACCCCCACTCCTTCTTGAGAATCTGGTTGAGCAGATAGTCGTTCTGACAGCACTTCTGCCCGCGGAAACGGTTGTAGGCCCCCATCAGCGTCATCGCGCCGCCGCGAATCACCGCCGACTCGAATGCGGGCAGATAGAGCTCCCGCAGCGCCCGCTCCGAACAGGTGGCGTTCACATCGTGCCGGCGCAGCTCCTGGCTGTTGAGCGCGAAATGCTTCACGCAGGCGGCGGTTCCCTGCGACTGGATTCCCTGAATCGACTCCGCCGCCAGCTCCCCGGCCTGATAGGGATCCTCGCCGTAGTACTCGAAGTTGCGGCCGCAGAGCGGACTGCGCACCATGTTGACGCCGGGCCCGAGGATCACATCCTTGCCCCGGTCGCGCGCCTCCGAGCCGAGCACCTCGCCGAACAGCCGGGCGCACTCCCGGCTCCAGGTGGCGGCAAGTGCGGTTCCGGTCGGCAGATAGGTGGCGCAATCCTGATCGCCGCCGACCGCGTCCCAGCTGTCCGCGGCGATCTCCTCGCGCACACCGTGCGGGCCGTCGGACATCGAAAGCGGCGGAATCCCCAGCCGCGGCACGCCGCCGGAGGTGAACTTGGTCACCGCGTGGCACATATTGACCTTTTCCGCCGGAGTCATTTTCTCCAGCAGGGCTTGAATCTGTTGTTCCATCTGGGCGTTCGACATAAAAATACCTCTCGTTACAATCTTTCAAGAAAGTTTTTCCAAAAGATACCCCTTCCGGCGGGAAAAAACAAGCCGGAATTCGGAATTTTCCCTGAACTTCCCGACGAAAAAAGGAGCGGGCCGACATGCGCCTCCCGCTCCCAGTTGCAGAAATCCTGCCTCTTACCGCGCCGGTTCCGTCTGCAACGCCTCCGCGAAATCCTCCTCCGGGACACTGCCCAGCCGGAGGTTGAAGAGCCGTTCCATGATCTCCCGCATCTCCGGCGTGACGAAGGCCGG
The DNA here is from genome assembly GCF_048170485.1 of Victivallis sp. NCBI lineage: Bacteria > Pseudomonadati > Lentisphaerota > Lentisphaeria > Victivallales > Victivallaceae > Victivallis > Victivallis sp. Next base: position 5,299 of record NZ_DBEXAY010000124.1, read on the forward strand.
CAGCACCGGTCCGAAGCGGATGTCCCGAAATCCGGCGGAAAGCAGGGCCAGAAGAATCGCCACGGCGCTCGGCCCATGCCAGGAGAAGAAGATGGAGAACGGCACCAGCTCCGCCGGCAGATCCAGCGCCACGCCGAGCGTTTCCAGCAGCTCCAGCACCGCGATGATATCGGTGCACTGCCCCACGTCGAGCAGCCGGGGAATCCCCTCGATCTCGCCGGTGACCTTGGCCCGCAGCCGGCACTTCGCGCATCCGAGCGTGAGCACGATGCAGTCCGCCGGCACCGCCCGGGCCAGCGACGAACTGTACTCCTCCCCGAGCAGCGGACTGTCACAGCCGCCGATCAGGAAGAGGCGGCGCACCTTTCCGGAGCGAATCAATCCGGCCAGTTTTCCGGCGAGCCGTTCCAGCGCCGTCCTCCCGTAACCGACGGCGAGGCCCCGCCGGGGCAGCACATCGTCCGGGAAGCCCGGCAGCGCGTTCGCCGCTTCGATCAATGCGGAGAAATCCCCGTCCTTCAGATGCGGCGCGCCGGAGACAAACGCGGTTCCGCAGGTGAAGAAACGCGGGGCATATTCCGGGAGGGGCGGCATCACGCAGTTGCCGGCGGCCAGCACCGGTCCGGGGAAGCGTTGAAAATCCCGCTGCTGATCCTGCCACGCTCCGCCGAGATGGCCCGCCAGACGGGGATTCTCATGCAGTTTCGGATATCCGTGCGCCGCGAGGAGCTCCCCGTGGGTATACACGTTGATCGCGGTTCCGGAAAGCGCGTCGAGCAGGCCGGCCAGCGCCCCCAGGTCGTGGCCGGTCACCAGCACCGCCGCACCTTTCCGGGGGCTGCAGCAAACCTCCACCGGCACGGGGTCGCCGAATTCGGCGGTCTGCACCCGCCCGAGCAGATCCATCGCGGAACGGGCGGCGCTCCCGCAATCGAGCAGCAGTTTGAGCATCTCGCGCGGCTTGAGATCCGGATGCAGCGAATAGGCAAGAGCACGCCTCAGATAGGCGAAAATCCGCTCATCCCGGCCGCCGAGACGGAGCACCCGGCTGTAGAAGACGGCGATGCCACGGATTCCGGTAAAGAGCAGCGCCAGACGGGCGGCCAGTTCGTTCCCGAGCCGCAGGCGGCCGCCGGCGATCCCGCTGCGCTCCGCGAGCTCCAGCTGGTCGAACCGGCTCTGCGGAAAGGGAATGCCGCACGCCGTCGCCACCTCGCCGCAGAGCCGGCGCAGTTCCTCCTCGTCAAAATTGGTTCCGGCCGCCGTAGCGGCGAGCGCGGTGACAATCAGGCGATCGAGACGCTCCGACGACGAGCTCCGCTCCACCATCTGGCGCGCCAGCTTCCGGGCGAAGTCCAGCAACAGATTCTGAAACGCCGCAACTTCGGGACTTCTGCCGCAAACGCCGCCTCCGCCGCCCGAACAGCCGACTCCGTTCTCCGCCAATTCACAATCCAGACACAACATGCTGCACCTCCCCCTCTTTCCGGTGAGCAGGCTGGAGCGCTGCGTCTCCGCCCGCTCTGATGAACTCATGTCGAGTGTTTTCATTTCAAGTATAGGGGCCGAATTCGATTTTTTCAAGCCGTCTCACAGGAAATTCACACTTTTTCCCCGCCGCGGCTTGAGATATCGCCCCCGCCGCGGTACATTACCGGAAACACAATTTCAGGAACTTCCATCATGGACATCGATCGCATTGCCGACTACCTCGGCACCTTCTACCGCCCGGCAGAGCATCCGGCTCTCGACGCCCAGCTCCGCCTCTGGCGGGAAACCCGTCCCTTCGCCGGGGCAAAACTGCTTGACGGCACCCCGGTCTTCCGCAACACCATGGTCAAATACCTCGCCCTGCTCGCCGGCGGCGCCGATCTCACCGTCTCGGTCGGGAAGGGAATTCCGCACGACCCGGCGCTTCTGCCCTTGCTGGAAAAATTCGGGTTCCGCATCGCGGACGACGCGGCCAGACGCGAAACCTACGACGTCGTGCTCGACTGCGCCGGAGTTCACGCCGACACGCCGGTGCGGCGCGGCTTCGTCGAACTCACCCGGTCCGGCATGTACCGCTACCGGAACGCGGCGCGCCCGGTCTTCCTCGCCGACGAAAGCCGGATCAAAGTGATCGAAACCGGCCTCGGCACCGGCGACGGATTCCGCCGCGGCATGGCGAAATTCGGCTTCGGCGACTTCCGCGGCAGAAGAATCGTCCTCTTCGGGTGCGGCAAAGTCGGGCGCGGCATCGCGCTGCACGTGCTCGACGGCGGCGCGGAACTTGTCGTCGTCGACCGCGAAACAGTTCCGGTCCCCGCCGGAAGCCGCCTGATCCGCCTCGACGACCGCGCGGAGGTGGAGACCGCGCTCGACGGCGCGTGGTGTGTGGTCACCGCCACCGGAATCCGCCACGCCCTCTCCGGGAAGTTCGATGCGGCCAAACTGATCGCTTCGAAGACGATTCTCGCCAACATGGGCGTGGAAGATGAGTTCGGGCCGGAGATTCCCGAAACGCGGGTGCTCAACCGGAAACAGCCGCTCAACTTCGTGCTGGAGGAGCCGACGCTTCTCAAATACATCGATCCCACGATGGCGCTCGACAACCTCGGCGCCCTGCAGATTCTGACGCACGACATGCCCGCCGGGCTCAATCTGCCGACGCCGGAGCAGGAGGAGGCGATTCTCCGCACCGTGCGCGAAGCGGGCGAGATTACGAAAGAACTCGACGGTCTGGAGGCGATGCGCTGAATCATGAACTCCACTCTGCTGCTCAAAAACATTCAGCTCGAAGGCGAATGCTGTGATATTCTGATCGAAGGGAACCGCATCCGGCAGATTGCCGCCGGCATCTCTCACCCGGCGGACCGGGTGCTCGACGGAGGCGGCCGCCTGGCCGCGGTGCCTCCCTTCTTCAACGTCCACACCCACGCGGCCATGACGCTGCTGCGCGGCTACGCCGACGACATGGAGCTCTTCACCTGGCTCAACGACTACATCTGGCCCGCCGAAGCCCGGCTCACGCCGGAGGACATCTACCACGGCACCCGGCTGGCGATCCTCGAGATGATAAAAACCGGCACGGTGTTCTTCTCGGATATGTACTGGCATCAGAAGGAGGCGATCCGCGCCGCCGTCGAAATGGGCGTGCGCGCCGCCATCGGGCTGCTCTACATCGCAGGGCCCGACGGACAGCTGCTCGAACGCAACCGCCGCGCCAACGCCGAACTGCTGGAACTGGTCCCCGCCCTGCCCGACCGGATTACGATCACCCATGCGCCGCACGCGATCTACACCGTGCCGGAACCGCTGCTGCGCGAAGTTGCCGCAACGGCCGCCGCGGACGGGCGATATATCCACATTCACGCGTCGGAAACCGCCCGTGAAGTCGAGGAGTGCCGCGCCGCCCACGGCGGGATGACCCCGATCGCCTATCTCGATTCGCTCGGACTGCTCGGGGAGAAGACGATTCTCGCCCACTGCGTCCACCTCACCGACGAGGATATCCGGCTGATCCGCGAACGGCGGGCGGTCATTGCCCACATGCCCTGCTCGAATATGAAGCTCTGCAGCGGCTGTTTCCGCTTTTACGACGCCTTCGAACGCGGCGGCTGCCGGGTCGCCATCGGCACCGACGGCTGTTCCTCCAACAACAACCTTTCGATGCTCGACGAGATGAAGTTCGCGGCGCTCTCCGCCAAGAACCAGTCGGGACTGCCCACCTCCGGGCGGGATGGCGACATCTTCACCCTCGCCACCCGGGCGGGCGCGGAGGCGTTCGGCATCGACTCCGGCGTCATCGCCGAAGGGAAGCTCGCGGACATTCTGCTCGTCGACCTCGACAATCCCCTGCTGATCGGCGACTACAACCTCACCGCCAACCTGGTCTACTCCGCCGACTCCAGCTGCCTCGACTCGCTGATCTGCGACGGCAGAATCCTGATGGAAAACCGCCGTGTTCCCGGCGAAGCGGCGATTCTGGAGAACGCCCGCCGCGTCTGCCGCAAGATCGGCCATCGCGGCTGAAGAGTTCCGGTTCAGGCGTCGGTTTCCGCCGGAGTCCGGCGGAGCTCTTCGCCGCCGGAACTGCGCCGCCGGTAGGCCGCCGGCGAGATGCCGTTGCAACGGGAGAACACGGCGGAAAAGTGATACCGGTTGGCAAATCCGAGCTCCTGTGCGATTTCGCCGATGGAGCGTTCGCTCGAACGCAGCAGCATCCGCGCCCGGTCCATCTGCGAACGGTTCAGGTACTGCAGAGGCGTAACACCGACGCACTTGCGGAAGAGGTGGGCGTAGTTGCTCACGCCCATGCAGAGTTCGCGGGCGATTTTCCCGTTGGTGCACAGATTGCGCGGCAGGGAATCCAGACGGCTGATCGCCTTCTGAATCCGGGGGTCCATGCTCTCCCGTTCGGCGGCGTTGCGGCGGCGCGGCAGTTCGGCCAGCACCTCAAAAAGGAGTGCGAAAAGCCGCAGCTCCTGCCGTTCCGCCGGGTCGTCGGAGCGGATGATTGTGTGGAGCATCTCCGGTACCGGCAGGAGCGCGACGCGCCGCTCCAGATCGGCAAAACGCGGCCCGGTCATGAAGTGGATGAAGAAGTGGTTCACCGGCCGGACGAGCTGCGAGGAGAAGAAGCTGTAAGGCGGCAGAATCACCACCTGTTCCGGCTCGAGAGAAAAGGTTTCGCCGTCGCAGGAGAGCGTCGCGCCGGACGCGTCATTCCAGTAGAGCCGCCAGAAGGGGCGGATCGGCCACTGGATGCTCCAGTCCGCCAGAAAAAGAAACTGCCACGCCGCGATTTTCAGTTCCGGAATCGCCATCGCCGGGCGGTTCTGATACCTTTTTGCAGGAATCAATATATCATCTCCTGTTTCAGACATTGTTTTCAAACGGTTCCGGAAGTATAATGTATCGCGTAAACCTGAACGAGGCAAGTGATTTCAATGAAAAAGACAAACGATCTTCCGGAATGGTTCCGAAAAAAACGGCTGGGGTTATTCATACACTGGGGCATCTACGCCGTCGGCGGCATCCACGAGCAGGAGCTGTGGCGCTACCGCACCCCGCAGGAGCAATATTACCGCTATGCGGAGAATTTCCGCGCCGCCGCCTTCGATCCGCGCCGCTGGCTGGACGCCATCCAGGAGAACGGGTTCGAATACCTGGTCTTCACCGCCAAACATCACGACGGCTTCTGCATGTTCGACAGCCGCCTCACCGACTTCAACGTGACCCGCACGCCGTTCGGGCGCGACGTGTTCGGGCTGCTCGCGGAGGAGTGCCACAAACGCTCCCTGCCGCTGGTCGCCTACTACTCGGTGGTGGACTGGCACCACCCGGCCTACCCCAACCGCGGGGGGCATCACGAGCTGGTGACCGACCCGGCGCGCCACAACCCCGCCGAATATCTCGAATACATGCGCGGCCAGATCCGCGAACTCTGCACCAATTACGGCCCTCTCCACGGCATCTGGTGGGATATGAATACGGCGGAGCTGGCCGATCCCTCGCTCAACGAGATGGTCCGCCGCCTCCAGCCGGAAGCGGTCGTCAACGACCGGGGGTGCGGTCCGGGCGACTACCTCACCAGCGAACGCTGTGCTCCGGAGGAGAACCGCGGCGCGCTCAAGTTCGAAGGGTGTGACTCCGTAGGGCGGTTCAGCTGGGGCTACCGGCGCGACGAGGACTACTACTCCAGCCGTTTCTTCCAGTCGAAGGTCGCGCTGACGCTGGCGCGCGGCGGGAACTTCCTCATCAACGTCGGCCCGGACGGCGACGGCCGCTTCCCGGAACCGGCGGAGAAGATTCTGATCGAGGTGGGCAGCTGGTACCGGAAGGTCCGCGAGGGGCTGACAGCGACACCGATGCCGCTCATTTCCACCGCCCGTCAGCCGGTCACCGGCGAGCCCGGCGGCGACACCTTCTACTGGATTCTGGAGGAGCCCTCCGCCTCCGCCCGGTTTGTCCTGCCGGGGAAACAGTTCCCGGACATCGCCGAAGCGGAGCTGCTCAACACCGGGGAAAAACTCCCGGTCGCCAGCCGCCGGATCTTCCCGGAATTCTTCACCGAACCGTACCGGACCGTATTCGGCGTACCGGTCGACGCCGGTGAAATCCGCGTTCTGAAGCTCCGGTTCCGCGCGCCGCTTCTGTCGCAGGAAGCTCCGGAAACACCGGTACTGTAAATACGGGAAAACGCAAAGAGAAAACCCTCCCCGGAATGTACCGACGAAAAGAGCGCCCCCGGCTTCTGCCGCGGACGCTCTCTCTTCTTCCGGAACTTCCGGAATGTATCAGTACTCCGGCACCTCCGCCCAGTTCCCGGTGCGGGCGGATTCGTAGACCGCCATCACCAGCACAGCACTGCCGCAGGCATCGGCGATCGTCACCTCCGGAGCGCGGTGCTCCCGGATCGCATCGACCACATCCGCCAGCTGGGCGGTGTGCCCGACGCCGTAGTACTGCTTGCCGACCACCTGCTCTTTGATTTCGAGCGAAAGCGCCTCTTCCACCTCACGGGCGCGCGCCGCATCGAGCCCCTCGACGTGGACCGGCTTCTCGTTGGCATATTCCAGACAGAGCTCCGTGCCGGTGACAGAGAGCATGCTCCGCCACTCCTCCGCGGCGGAGTTGGTCGCATTGACCGTGCCGAAGACACCGTTGCGGAACTCCACCACAAACGCCGCGGAATCCTCCACCTCGATCACCCCCTGATGAGTCAGATTGGCGGTCAGCGCCGAGACACGGCGGATTCCGCCGAAGAGGAAACGCAGCTGGTCAAGGTGATGAATCGCCTGATTGATCAGCACGCCGCCACCCTCGCCGGCGATGGTGCCGCGCCAGGCGTCCTTCTGATAATATTCATTGGTCCGCAGGCAGTTGAAAACAAGATTCACGCCGACAATGCGCCCGAACTTCCCCTCTTCGATCAGCCGCCGGAGCGTGCGGTTCGCCGGCTGGAAGCGGTGCTGAAAAATGCCGGAAACCACCAGTTCCGGATGGCGTTTCGCCGCATCGGTCATCCGCTTGAGATCCTCCGGCACGCGGCCGGGAGACTTTTCGCAGACCACATGTTTCCCCGCTTCGAGCGCATCGATAACGATCTGCGCATGGCTGGCATGGTCGGTGCAGACGCTGACCAGCTCGACCTCCGGATCGGCGAGCAGGTCATGATAGTCGACGGAACGGCGGGCGATGCCGTACTTTTCGCCGAGTTTCTCCATCCGTTCCGGAATGAGGTCGCTGATGTGCACGATTTCGACATCGGGCAGCGCACGGTAGCCCTCCACATGGGTCGGGGCAATGACGCCGCAGCCGATGATCCCGCATTTGATCATGATGAAACAAATCCTATGTAGAACGATTCGAACATGGAGAACCCGTTTCTCCCTATCCTGTTTAATATATCGGACCTAAAGACTTTTTCAAGTTCAATGCGGAGCAACCTTTTCCATTTTTCCGCCCGTTCCGCCGCGAATTGAGAAAAATCGGCGGCGCTTCTTCTTGACTATCCGCACGGCGATGTTATATTAAACTGTTTCATTGTTTTCCGAAAAAATAACGATATGGATGGATTTCATGAAAAACATCGCTGAAAGCGGATTGAAGCTCTTGAAAAAGAGCGAGACGGAAGTGAAAAAACTCTTGCTCCTGAACCATGACAAGGTCTCCATCTATCCGGAGTCCATCCATAAGCTCGGCGAGAGCCTGGTCATGATCGGGCGGGACGAAACCCGACGGTTCCTGCTGGTGGTCGCCAACTGCCCGAAGGCGGTTCCGGAAGGGTTCGAAGGCGAGATGCTCAAGCTCTCCGACGGCGGAGCCGCCCTGATCGGCGACCTCTCCGGCGCCAATGCGGCCGCACTGCGCCGCCACTTCCCCTGGACCGCACCGATAAGTCTGCGCAACCGCCGCTCCACCATCGGCTGCGGCGACCGGCTCGGACTCGCCTCCCGCGGGCACATCCGGGCCGCGCGCAAATTCGAGGTCTCCCCTGTGCTGGCTCAGCAGTCGATGCGTGAACTCTCCATGACCGGCCGCACCTTCCAGAACGTGGTCGATGATGCGGTGTTCATGGTCTTCGAATGCGACTACCGCGAAGGATTCGGTGCCGACGGCGACCATCTGAAAACCATTCCGGATATCGACACCGCGCTGGCGGTGGGGATGCCGATGATCACGCTCGACCTCTCCGAAGTGATGAACGCCGCCGCGGGCGACTGGCCGGAAGCGCAGGTCAATGACGCCTTCGCCGCGCTCGACCCCGCCTATCAGGCCCGGGTGCTCGACGAGTACGGCGACAAGAGCTTCGTAGTCGGCTGCTGCGAAGTCAAGGTGGATGCCGCCACGGCGCGCCGCTGCGCGGTGATGTACACCGCCGCCATCGATTTCGCCGAAAAGGTCTACCACCACATCCGCTCGAAGCGGGGCGACGAGTTCGATCTGGAGATTTCGATCGATGAGACCAGTTCGCCGACCCTGCCCTCGCACCATCTGTATATCGCGCGGGAACTGCGCAAGCGCGCTGTGGAGTTCTCCTCCATGGCGCCGCGGTTCATCGGCGAGTTCCAGAAGGCGATCGACTACATCGGCGACCTGGCCGAATTCGACCGCCAGTTCAAAGTTCACGCTCAGATCGCCCAGGCGTACGGCAACTACAAGGTGTCGGTCCACTCCGGCAGCGACAAGTTCGCGGTCTACCCGACCATCGGGCGCGAAACCAACGGCTATCTCCACCTCAAGACCGCCGGCACCAGCTGGCTGGTGGCGGTGACCGTCATCGCCCAGTGCGACCCGGCGCTCTACCGCGACATGCACCGCTGTGCGCTGGCCAACTTCAACGACATGCTCAAACTCTACCATATCACCGCCGACATCAACCGGATTCCGAAGCTGGAAACCCTCTCCGACGCCGAGCTGCCGAAGCTCATGGAGATGCCGGAAGCGCGTCAGCTGCTGCACATCACCTACGGGCCGATTCTGCGCAGTGAACTGCGCGAGCGCTTCTTCGCGACGCTGCACCGCGAAGAGGCGGCCTACACGGCGGCGATCGAGAAACACTTCGACAAGCATCTGTCGCTGCTGGGGCTGCCCCGGCGCTGAATCCACATTGAACACTGATTTCAACATTCAATCAGAACCAACATCGAAGGAGAAAACATGAGTCTGATGAATTTCTTTGCTGTCGCCGAAAACGCTCCGGCCGCCGCCTCCAGTTCCGTCACCGTCAACGCCCAGGCCGCCGGAACGGCAGCCGGCACCGCGGCGCAGAACGCGCCGCAGCCGAGCATGTGGACCGGGATGCTGCCGATCATCATCGTCTTCGCCGTCATGATCTTCTTCATGATGCGTTCGCAGAAGAAACAGCAGCAGAAACGTCAGGAGATGCTCGACAAGATTGTCAAAGGCAGCCGCGTTCTGCTGAATTCCGGCATGCTCGGCAACGTGACTGAGGTCCGGGAAAAGACCTTCGTCGTGGAAATCGCCGACAAAGTTCAGGTCGAAGTTGTCAAGAACGGTATCGCCGATGTTGTCGAAGAGCAGGCCGCCGCGGAGAAAAAAGCGTAATCAATTCCGGATACAAAGGTTGAACGTATGAACAAGCGGCCGTTGATTTTGCGCACGCTGATCACCGTGGTGGTGGTGCTGGTCTTTACGCTGGCGATCCATCCGCTCTTCCAGCGCGACTATTATGAAACCTTCCTCGGCATGCTCAAGGACAAGCAGGATCCCGAGGCCCACCAGGTGGTGAAGGAGGCGAAAGCGCTCCAGGAAGCCAATCCTCAGCTCTACCAGTCGCAGGCGCTGCTGCAGGCAGCCGACGCGAAAGGGCTGGATCTCACGAAGAAAGTGAACGGCAACGACCTGCAGGACAACCGCGATGTGATGAGCCTGATCCGCAAGAACGCCTCGAGTTCGATCCGTCTCGGACTCGACCTCAACGGCGGTGTGGAATTCATCCTCCAGCTGGTGCCGGACCAGGAGTTTCTGGCGATGTTCAAGGAGGACGACACCAACGCCGCCTCCCGCGAGGAGATGCAGGCGCGCATGGCGTCCGAATTCGACCGTTACCGCGACATCGCGATCGAAATTCTGCGCAAGCGTCTGGAGGGGCAGAAGATCTTCGAAGCGGAAATCGCCCCTTCCGGCAGCTCCTATGTCGCGCTCCGCGCGCCGGTGGTCGCCAAGGATGAGAAACTCAAGCTGCTCAACCTCATCAAGATGAGCGCGCGGCTGAACTTCCGCCTCGTCCACGAAAACAACGCCGAACTGGTCAAGCAGTACCTCGCCGACAAGAACAATTTCGTGGTTCCGGTCGGCTACGAACTACTGACCACCAGCGAATTCCGCCCCGGCCAGGAGCCGAAGGTGGAGTATTATTTCGTCAACAAGATTCCGGAGATGACCGGCAAGGGAATCTCCAACGCGATGGCCACCAAGGATGAGTTCGGCCAGCGCAAGATCCAGTTGCGCTTCAGCCAGGCGGGCGCCGAGGATTTCGCCCGGGTCACCTCCCGCAACATCGGCCGCCAGCTCGCCATCGTGCTCGACGGCAACCTCTACTGCGCACCGGTCGTCAATCAGGCGATCACCGGCGGCAGCGCGGAGATTTCCGGACGCTTCTCCAATGAGGAGGCCAAGAGCATCGCCGATGCGCTGGTCAGCGGCAGCTTCCCCTTCCAGATCAAGGTGGATGCGGTCTTCGACACCGACCCGAAACTCGGCGCCTCCAACGTGGCGAACGGCATCTGGGTCGGAGCGATCTCCCTGGTGCTGGTCGCCATCTTCATGTGCGTCTACTACCGGGTCGCCGGTTTGATTTCGGTCGTCGCGCTCGCCCTCAACGTGGTGCTGATCCTCGGAGCGATGGCGGCGTTCAATGCGACGCTGACACTGCCGGGCATCGCCGGTATCATCCTGACCATCGGCATGGCGGTGGACGCCAACGTGCTGGTCTTCGAACGAATCCGGGAGGAGCTCAAGAGCGGCAAAAGCCTCATGAATGCCGTCGACTACGGTTATCAGAAGGCGTTTTCGGCGGTGTTTGACGCGAACCTGACCACCCTCATCACCTCGATCATTTTGATGAGCGTCGGCACCGGCGCGATCAAGGGATTCGCGGTGACGCTGAGCATCGGTATTCTGACCAGTCTCTTCACCGCGCTCTTCGTGACGCGGCTGATCTTCGACTACCTCTTCCGCTACACCCGTCTGAGCGCACTGCCGATGATGCAGTTCTTCAAGAAGACGGAGTTCAACTTCAACCGGATGTGGAGCAAGGCGATGACCATCTCCGGCATTCTGATTCTGCTCTCGATCGTGGTCTTCTTCGTCCGCGGCAAGTCGATGCTCGGCGTCGACTTCACCGGCGGCACGCAGGTTACCTTCACCTACGCCGAACAGATTCCGCAGGAGAAGCTGGAAGCCGCGCTGAAAAAGGCCGGTTACGACGCCACCGTCACCTACAAGTACAACGCGGCGGCGGCGACCGACAACAGCAAGGTGGAAATCCTTGTCCGCGGCGACCTGACCAAGGCGAACGCCAATGAAAGCCCGATGGATCACCTCGCTTCGCTGCTCAACAAGGAGTTTCCGACGGCGAAACTCTCCAACGGTCTGGAAAGCAGCATCGGCGGTCTGATCGGCTGGGAGTTCACCAAGGCGGCGCTGCTGGCCATTGCCTTCTCCATCATCGGCATCGGCGCCTACGTGACGCTGCGGTACGAGTTCACCTACGCGCTCACAAGCATCCTTGCACTGCTCCACGACGTGATCATCGTGACCGGCATCTTCCTCGCGCTGGGCCGGACCATTTCGCTGACGGTGATCGCCGCGCTGCTGACGGTGATCGGGTATTCGATCAACGACACGGTGGTGATCTTCGACCGCATCCGCGAAAATGCGTCGCTCAAGACCTGCAAGACCTACGAAGAGAACGTCAATCTTTCGATCAACCAGACGCTGAACCGGACGATGCTGACCAGTCTGACCACCTTCATCGTGGTCTTCGTGCTCTTCCTCGGTGCCGGCGTCGCGATCAACGACTTCGTGCTGATCATGATGCTCGGCATCATCGTCGGCACCTACTCCTCGGTGTTCCTCGCCGGACCGATGGTGGCGCTGATGCGCCGGATGCGGTCGAAGCGGGAAACCATGGCGAACGCTCCGGCCGCCGAAAAGCGGTAACCGGGCAGAGAACCGATACCGGCCCGGGAATCCCCGGGCCGTTTTTTCAATGCAACGAAAGGTTATTTTATGTTTGGCAATCTGGCCGAAATGGCAAAAATGATGTCGAAGGCGAAGGAGATTCAGGCGAACCTCAAAACCTTCAAGGAAGAGCTCCCGACGATGGAGTTTTCGGCGACCAGTCCGGGCAGCCAGGTGAAGATCACCGTCTCCGGCGACTTCCGGGTGAAGAAGGTGGAACTCTCCGAAGAGGCGCTCAAGGACCGCGAACTTCTGGAGGACCAGATTCTGGTCGCCACCAACTCCGCGGTTGCGGCGGCCAAGGCCGCGGCCCAGGAGAAGATGAATGAGATCACCGGCGGGCTCGGCCTGAACCTGCCCGGAATTTTCTGAGTCGGGAGATTTCAGCGTCATGACCGCACCGCAGCACTATCCGGATGCAGTTGAAGAGCTGGTCGGAGCGTTCCGCCAGCTCCCCGGCATCGGCCGCCGCGGCGCCGAGCGGCTGGTGCTGGCGATGCTCAACTGGGAGCCGGAAAATCTCCGGCTGCTCGGGAAGCTGATCGCCGGGTTGCCCGAAAGCGTAGGGCGCTGCCCGGAATGCGGCATGCTGGCCAACGCCGGGGAACTCTGTTTCATCTGCCGCCAGCCGGCGCGCGACGCGACGACGGTCTGCGTGGTGGAGAACGCCTCCCAGGTGATTGCGATCGAGTCGAGCGGCAATTTCCGCGGGCGCTACCATGTGCTCGGGGGACGGCTCTCGCCGCTCGATGCGGAGAACGGTTCGGGTCTGAATCTTCCCGCGCTGATCGACCTGGCCAATTCCGGCCGGGTGAAGGAGATCATTCTGGCGCTGAGTCCGGATGTGGAGGGGCGCGCCACGGCGATCTACCTTGCCGAATTGTTGAAGGACGCGCCGGTGAAGGTGACCCAGCCCGCGCTGGGACTTCCGGCCGGAGCCAACCTCTCCTTCGCCGACGGCGCCACCATCACCGCCGCGCTCAACGGCAGAACCGTGCTCGGAGGCGGACGCCATGGCGAATGACCGACCGACCAGTTACGTCACCGCCGTTACGGCGGAGCAGGCCGAAGCGCTGGAGACGCTGCTGCAGAGCCGCGGCAACTGGGAGTTCTCCCCCCTCGCCTACGCCCGCTGGAAGGCGGTGAACCGGCAGGAAAAGGTATCGGTGGCGGCCTACACCTCCGGCAAGCTGGTGGTGCAAGGCGGCGGGACAGCCGACTTCGTAAGTTTCCTTCTGGAGCCGGAAATTCTGCATACCTTCACCTTCGGACTCGAAGGGGGAGAGGCGGCGGAAGAGCCGGTCGATCCGCACGGCGGCATCGACGAGAGCGGCAAAGGGGATTTCTTCGGCCCGCTGGTCATCGCGGGCGTCTACGCCGACGCGGAAACCGGTCCGGAACTGCGGAAAATCGGCTGCTGCGACTCCAAACTGATTCACAGTTCGAAAAAAATCATGGATCTGGCGGGGAAAATCCGCGCCATCACCGCCGGGCGCTGGGCAGTGGTGATGCTCTGCCCGGCCACCTACAACCGCCTTTACCGCGAGATCGGCAATCTGAACCGGCTGCTCGCCTGGGGCCATGCGCGGACGATTGAAAATCTGCTGGAAAAAGTTCCGACCTGCCCCCGGATGCTTTCGGATAAGTTCGGCGATGAACGTCTGATTCAGCGGGCGCTCCTCACCCGCGGGCGCTCCATCCAGCTGGACCAGCGGACCAAGGCGGAATCGGATGTTGCGGTCGCGGCGGCGAGCATTCTCGCGCGGGAACAGTTCCTGAAGGGGATGGAGAAACTCTCCGCCGAAGTCGGGATCCCCCTGCCCCGGGGTTGCGGAGCCGACGTGCGGGCCGCTGGGAAAAAACTGTTGGAAACGCATGGAGCGGAAATTTTCCAGCGCTGTGCGAAAACGCATTTCAAAACCTGCAATGAGTTGACCGGGATGCCGGTCGGAGAGGAGTAAATCATGGAATCCAGAACATTTTTCAATCTGCCGGACGGAACCGCCGCACATCTCTATTCGCTGCGCAACCGCTCCGGATTCGGGGCAGACATCACCGACTGGGGCGGCGCGATCGTGCGGCTGCTCACGCCCGACCGTGACGGGAAGCTGACCGATGTGGTGCTCGGCTTTGCCGAACCGTCGGAGTATGTGGAAAACGATCCCTTTTTCGGAGCCCTGATCGGCCGGGTGGCCAACCGGATTTCCGGCGGGAAATTCGAGCTGGACGGAAAATGCTACCAGCTCGAATGCAACGACACCGACCGCCCCAATACGCTGCACGGCGGCAAGAGCTACGGCCGCCGCCAGTGGCGGGCGACGGTGATCGACGACGCCACACTGGAACTTGCGCTGACCAGTCCGGACGGCGATGCGGGCTTCCCCGGCAAAGTGGAAGTCAAAGTGACCTACCATGTGGGCGAGGATAATTCGCTCTCGATCGACTACCGTGCGGAAACCGACAAAACCACCGTCGTGAGCATGACCAACCACGCCTATTTCAACCTCAACGGCGAAGGTTCCGGCAGCTGTGACGGGCACACGATCCGGATTGCGGCGGACCGCCACACCGAAGTGAATGCGCTGCTCCAGCCGACCGGACGCAATCCGGAGGTGGCGGGCACCGTCTACGACCTGCGGCAGCCCGTCCGTTTCGAGGAGATTCACCGGGCACTGCCGAACTGCTTCGACGACAACTTCGTGCTCGCCGACCGCGACGGGAAGTTCAAGGAGAATGTCGCGACCGCCGCTTCGGAACGCACCGGCATCACGATGAATGTCTCGACCACCGCGCCGGGAATTCAGTTCTACATGGGCTTCTTCCTCGACGGCAGTATCCGCGGCAAGAGCGGGAACCACTATCCGCAGTTCGGCGCCTTCTGCCTGGAGGCGCAGGCGTGGCCGGATGCGGTCAATCATCCGGAGTTCCCGAGCATCCGGCTGGAACCGGGCCAGGTTTACCACCAGAAGACCGTCTACCGCTTCGGAGTCGCACGCTGAATGGGCGTCGAAATCGAACGCAAATTCCTGCTCCGCTCCGACGCCTGGCGTGCCGGAGCGGGCGAAGGCGTGACGATGAAGCAGGGATATTTCGCCGGAGTTCCGGGCGAATCCCCGACGGTCCGGGTCCGGATCGCCGGGGCCCGTGCGTTTCTCACGATCAAGGGGGAGCCAAACGGTCTTGCCCGGAGTGAATTTGAATATGAGATTCCGGTCGCAGACGCCGAGGCGATGCTGCGGGAATTCTGCGGCACCCGGGTGGTGGAGAAGTGCCGCTACACCTTCCCGGCCGGAGACGGGCTCTTCTGGGAGGTGGACGAATACTTCGGACTCAACGAGGGATTGTTCACCGCGGAGATCGAGCTCCCGACCGCGGACGCCCCCTGCCCGCATCCGGAATGGCTGGGCGAAGAGGTGAGCGGGAATCCGGCCTACACCAACGGTGCGCTCAGCCGCCGCCCCTGGCGTCTCCGCCGCTGAGGCGACATTTTGCAACCGGGGGGCACGCCGAGTTCCACACCTTGCCGAACCGGGAAACGTCTCCCGGAATGACATCCGATTTTTCCATCCGATCCGACGAGATTCTCCCGTCGGATTTTTTTGTATTTGCCGATATATTTCGAAAAGAGAAACCATTTTCAAAAATATGAAAAAAAAATTACAAACCCGGGTTGCATTTTAAAGTCCAAGGCAGTATAATATATTAGAGAGAAAAGGGGAAGCAGCACTTATCTGCTGTCGCCTTCGGGGACAATGAGGGAATGTGCACGGCTTGGAGAGCCGGGGGGAAAATGTGATTTTTCTGCATGGCGGCTGTTTTGTCAGCAAAGCATCCGCGGCAGGCGGGATTCCGTCGGGGTTTACCGTTCCGGCGCTCTCGTGCAAACAACTCCTCGAAATTTGTTCCCGTAAAATTGAGAAGTGCTCCGGCGCGTTGCGGCATTTGTTGTCCGGCGTCCGGGGGGAAGAGTTCCATCATTGACAAAGGGAAGGACACGGCATGAGCGAGAAGAAAGAGATCTTTGCGGACGGAATCGGGCAGATTCATTTTGCGGGCGGCATGGTCCGCTTCGACTTCGTAACCCTGCAGCCCGATGCGGAGGGGAAAGCGCCGGTGCCGCAGAGCAATGTGCGGATCATCATGCCGCCGCAGGGGTTCCTGAACGCCTTCAATTCGATGCAGCAGCTGATCGACAAGCTGCTCGAAGCGGGTGTGCTTCAGAAGAACGAAAAGGCGGCGTCGAAAGAGAAATAGTTCCATTGTCGAACCCGGGGGAGACGCGGGCGTGAAACAGTTGCAGTTTGCCGACATTGCAGGGGAGTGCTTCGGGATGCATTTTGTCGTATGCGGGAATGCGTTCCAGGAGTGCTCGTGCTGGCGTGTGGCGTCTGACTGCGGTGGAGCGTCGACTTACGTGTGCACGGCACCGGAGAGAATGGAGCCGCATTTTTTCTGCACGGTAAAGGAGGCGGTATCCTCCCTGTGCACCCTGGCCGGAACGGTGTTGCCGGAGAACTTCCGCATCACCGTTTTCGGGCTGATCCGGCGGGTCGGCCGGAAAATCGGAGCAGCGTTCCGGAATACGGCGACCGCACTCCGCTTCAACCGCCGGGAGATTTGCCGGCAGAGAGGGGGGCTCCGGCTATGAGGCGGGATTTTTTGATAAGTGTATTGCACCGAAGAGAGAGACAAGAAGACAGCAGAGGCGCGCAATTTGCGCGCCCTGGGTCTTCTTGTTTTTTTTTACGGGGATTGTAATTTAAGGATTAAGAATCTTATAAAATCTTAAGGGGGTAAAAGTATGGCGATCACTTATGATGAGGCGAAAGGTGGCTACACGGATGGAGCCACAACATGGAGTCCGAACAGTGACGGGACGATCGGCGTGGACGAAGCCGGTTATGTCGCGGCAATTGGTGACACTCGTTATACGAGTTTTGAAAACGCGCAGGCGGCAGTCAAGCCCGGCGAGACTATTACCATTCTGACGGATGTCGATGCAGAAAACATCTCCATGAATGGATATGGCCTCGCCTCCTGGAATAATTCCAAGCTTACGGCAACCGGAAACATCATTGCAACGACCGGTAATAATGTCCTTTCCGGCAATGTGGGGAGCGCTCAGTTGATGCTGACGGGATCCAAAGACGAGGACCGCACTCTCACGATCACCGAAAGCGCAAATGTGGACTTGTACATCAAGGGCAGACTCGATGACGGCCTTCTGGATATCGGAAAAGGCTTGTCAGACGAAGTCACGACGGCTGACAGCGGTGAGCGCGTTTACTTTGCGCATGCTAAGATCGCCGGGGATGTTTCGGTTAAGAAATATAAGTCTGATGGAAATGCAGAATCCGGCGCGGTCTATATCCGCCCCTATTCGGAACTGGTGGTAACCGGAAAACTCGATGTTGTGGGCGAGGTTCACAACCGCGGTTCGCTGGTGGTTGACGGCGGAACGATGAAGATGTCCAAATGGCTGACGCCGAAACTGCTGGGATATGACACCGGCGACAGCATGACGGTCACCAACAAGGGGACCATGACCGTCTCCGGCGCCAGTGCGGTGACCTTCGGAGAGGCGAGCGCTTCGCTGCAGCACATGGACGTCGTGGCGCAGTATGCCGACGGCATGTTCGCGACGATCTCCGCGGGCGGTCAATTCGTGGCGGATACGCTCGCCTTTGCCAACGACAATGACGTCACGCTGACCGTCACCGGCGAAGGCAGCCTCTTCAAGCTTTACACCGACGGCAGAACGGAGCTTAGCTACTACACTTACGTACAGAATGAAGGTAAGATCATCATTGCAGACAACGCCGTCTTCGATGTGAGCGAGCTTGCCAATGACAATTTCGTGAACACCGGCACCATCGACATTTCCTCCGCCACCGCGACCTTCGCCACGCTGACCAACGACGGCACGGTGAACTTCAAGGGCGGAACCGAGTTCAGCAATACGCTGACCGGCAGCGGTACGGTCGTCTATACCGGAGAAGGCAACAGGATTACCGGAGGCTCGGTCTCCAATACGAAATTCATTGTCGGTCTGGAAAATCCGGATGCGGTTCCCACGAGTCTGGAGATTTCCGGCGGTGCGGCGGTCGAGGTGACCGGCGGCGGCAACTGCGGCCGGTTCGCTCCGGAGAGCGATGTTGTCATCACCGGTGACGGGACCACGTTCACCGTCTATGCCAATCTGACGATGGATGAGAGCGCAACGCTGGCAATTTCCGACGGTGCAACGGTCAACATCGGCTATCTCGCGACCGGCGGCAAGACCGACGTAACGGGAGCGACGCTGAATCTGACCGGTTCGGTGCCGGGGAAACCGGCTTCCGCCGGAGCCTCCGCGATCGGCGGACTCGATGATGCGACCGTATTCAACGTGAGCGACGGCGGCGTGGTGAATGCGCAGGCCGGACTGGTAATCGGTCATCGGGAGACGAAGGACGCCGAAGTGAATGTGAATGCGGGCGGTGAACTGAACGTCTCCGGCGGTGCGCTTTATGTCAGCGGCCTGGTCGGCAACTACACGACGAAAGGCAACGGCGTCCTGAACATCGACGGCGGCAAAGTTACGGCGAGCAACGGCGGCGATTTCGGGCTTTATGTCGGCGATGACTGGGGCGGCGCCTCCGGTGTCCTCAATGTGACGAACGGCGGCTCGCTGACCGCCGGATTTTCGGTTCAGTTCTATGCGACCTCCGTCGTCACGGTTGACGGCGGCGAAATCACGGTAAATCAGCTGTACCAGAGCGAAGGCGGCAAGCTGTCGATTGTGAACGGCGGCAGTGTGACGCTGACCAACAGCTATTTCGGTATGGGTGGAGAAATCACGGTCGGCGGCGATGATTCCGGAGCCGTTTCGACGTTTGAATCCGCCGCTCTTGTCGGCGCCGAAGCGGCCTCTCTCGGCGGTGATTACGGCGAACACGAAGGCGAGACTGTTCTCAATATCCTGGAGAACGGTGAAGCGATCTTCGGTTCCGGGTTGAAGGTCGGTCATCGTGCGGATGCCTCCGTTTCCAAGGATGCCACGGTCAATGTGGAAGAGGGCGGCAGAATGGAGGTCGCCAAAACTCTGCAGATCGGCAGTGTCGGTGATGCCGAGGCGGTCGGCGTGGTCAACGTGACTGGCGGCGAACTGGATGCCTCCACGGCGGATGTCGGGCTCAACAGCAAGAGCAGTCTCAATATCACAAACGGCAGCTTCAGCGCGCAGAGCGTCACCAACAACGGTGCGATTAATGTGACCGGTGAAGCTGTTGTTGATGCGGAGTTCGCTGCAACGAAGACCGGTGCCTTCTCCATCACCGATGCCACACTCGGGCAAGGCACCAATATTCAATTCGGGGCGATGAACGTAGATGAATTGCTTCCTGCCGTTACGCTTAAAGGTACGGTTACGGTTACGGACGGCGCGTATCTCAATACCGGCAGAGAAGGGAATCTTACGATGGGATTCGGGACCGGTGATTCCGGCACGTTGAACATTTCCGACGGCGCACAGGTTTCCCTCGGCGGAGCACTCTATTTCGGCAGTGAAGAAGCCCTTGCGGATGACGGGATGTTCTATCTCAACATTTCCGGAGAAGGCTCCCGGCTTCAGAGCGACGGCTACAACGGGGAATTCTACATCACCGGTGACGCGGTTGTTACGGTTTCCAACGGCGGAACCATCGCGAACAATGCCCGGGTTCGTTCCGGTGCGACCTACATCTTTGGCTCCGTCGACGACACGGTTGCTGCCAATGTGAGCTTCCGCTCAATGGAACTGGTGGAACAGGCGAATGTCACAATTCAAGGCGGGGCGGTTGCTGATCTGGGTATTCTGGTATTCGGCGATCAAGATATGGCCTATGACGGCAGTTTCACTCTGGCGGCGGATTCCCTGCTGAAAATCGATTCCTACAGCGCATTCAGTGGAGAAGCGGAAATTACGGTTTCCGGGATGGACGACACGTTCAGCGGTGTCTGGAAGCTCATCGACAACACCGGCAGCAACACGCTGGATTATTCCGCAATGATTTCCAACTGGAATGATATTTCCGGCTCCGTCGCAGTGGTTGAAAACGATCTTTACCGCGTGAATGTCGACATGACCACGCTGAAAGTCAACTCCACCTGGAGCGGCAGCGAGATCGGGACAGAGGTAGAAGAGGGCTTCTACTACGGATTCAACGCGTTCGATGGAATCAACACAGCAGTTGTCGGTATTGCGGACGATACTACGACGATTTCGATTGCGGCCGGCGACTATGCAGGAAGTGCTGATGCAGAATTTACCCAGGGGATGGCGATTGCCTCCGACGGTGCGATATTCGACAACATGTGGAGTTTCGGCGTCAACAGCGACACAGCAGCGGAGTTTAACCCTGAGACTGCAGAAAAGTTCACCGTCTCCGGCGAACTTACAGTCGGCCAGTTCTACGCAGAGAAAAACGCCAATGTCTATGTGGTGATCGACGGAGATCTCACCACAGTCGGCAGTTTTGGTGCAAAACTTGCGACACAACTGGACATTAACGGTAGTGTAACCGTCACTCCTCCGGAGAATGGTGCTGCGCAGGTCATGGTATATGGTACGATGAACGTCACCGGTACACTCGACTCCACCTCCGGCCCGATGGCTGCAGTGATGCTGATCGGAAACGATCGTTACGATACCGAATACGGCAAAGGTGGTGTACTGAATGTAACAGGCGATAATGCCTCCGTCACATTGCGCGGCAACACTGACAGTGATATGCCGGTCCTGATTTCCGGCCTGAGTTCGCTGAATCTCTCCGACGGCGCAACCTTCACACACGAGAATGGTTCAATTGAAAACAAGGGAACCATCAATGTGGCATCGTCGACCCTGACAGTCGGCGTGGCGCTGGAGAACTCCGGTACGGTCAACGTTTCCGGAACGAGCATGGTCGCCGCGACAATCGACGGTGCAGTCAACCTCCTCGACGACACGGATGTGACCTTCAAAGGCGGCGCCAAGGACCTGCTCGTCGAATCCGGCGCGGAAGTGACGCTGCGCGGCGAACTCTCCGGCAATGAGGTCGTCTACGAGAAGGGATACAAATACAACGCCGGGGGTGCGCAGGGGATCACGGTGAATATCGCCTCCGGCGAAGGGACCACCTTCCAATCCTACGCGTGGTACGCCTCCAACGGCAGCATCTACAATGTGAAGACCGGTTCGACGGCGGAGATCACCTATGCGAACATCAACGCGACCGGCACGATCAACGTCGACGAAGGTGCGACACTCACGGCAGGAAGGGAATCCAGCAATATTCTGGGTACGCTGAACGTCAACGGCACGCTCAACAGCGTCATGACAGTCTATGCCGGCTATGCCGACGGTGCGCAGGCCGGTCTGGTGAACATCACCGGCACGGCCAACTCCAGCATCGTGACCATCGGCACAGCGGTACGTGACGATGACAAGTACAACGCCGCCGCGGCGGAAGGCGCCAACACCACCGCCTCGATTGTCGTGAACGGCGGTACGTTCAACGTCACCGGTCAGGAAGGGGAACTCACCAGCAAGCTCTTCGTCGGTTCGACCGATTATGCGGGTACGCTCTCCGCCGTCAACGGCACGATCAACGTCGGCGCAAGATCCGCGGACGGCACCGGCTACATGCGGTTCCTCATCGGCGAAAAGGGCGCGCTGAATCTGGACAACTCGACCCTGACGGTCTACAACCTCGGCGGAACAAATAACTCCGGCGAAGGGGTCTTCCAGAACAGCGGTGCCATCAACATGGATGTCGATTCGCAGATCGTCACCGCGACCGCGCTGGAGAACAGCGGCACGATCACCGTCGACATGACCGGTGCGGCCGAATTCGGAGTCTACAAGCTGATCGACTACACCGGCACCGGCTCCGGCTCCATTACGGATTACGGCAGCATTCAGCTGAGCAATAACAACTATTTCACCAGAATCATTGACAACGACCTCTATCTGGTCCGGGCGGATGGCGCGAAGGAACTTTACGTCAACAGCGCGTGGCAGAGTGCTGCCGCCTATAAGGAGGTGACCTTCGTCGACGGGACCAAGGCATACTACGGCCTCAACGCGTTCGACACGGTGGACAACGCGGTGAAGAGTCTCCCGGCCGATGATCCGATCCGGCTCAACGTCACCGGCGATATCGGTGCGATTACCGTGGTCGGCAAGGATGTCACGGAGGTCAACGCCTCGGCGAAGGATCAAATCGATCCCGAAACCGGTACTGTGGCTGCGGATGCCATCGTCGTCAATCTGGTCGATATCAACAACACCAATGCCGGCTGGCAGGTCTACTATCCGCTGGCGAGCGGCAGCAATGCTCAGGTCTACGGCAACATCACGACAAAATTCCTCTCCACGACCTTCACTTATGAGGGAGAGCGGACCGGCGATCCGAATTTCTCCGGTGCGGGGTATGCGGGGACTACGGCGACCGTTTACGGCAACACCACGGTGAACATCGGGGAAGTCGACGCCGATGACAGTAAACTGACACTGAACACCAGCTTCCTGCTGGGAGCGGGCGGCGGCACCGTCAACGGCAGCAGCTCCCTCAACATCAACAGCGGCACGATTGCGGTCGATGCGATCGTCGGCGGCGGCGCCTGGCGCGGACAGGTCAAGGGCGACAGCAGCGTCACCATCTCCGGCGGCGTGGTTTCCGTTGATACGGATCCGGAATCCACCGGACGCGCCATCTTCGGCGGCAGCTACGGTAATGTCAACTACAATCCGGATAATCCGGACGCTCCTTCGGCGACCGGAGGAAATGCCTCCGTCATCATCAACGGTGACGCACAGGTGACCGGCAAGATCATCGGCGGAAGCGAAGGCACCAATGTCAAAAACTCGCTGGTCGATATCTCCGGAGAAGCGCAGGTAACCGGCAATGTCTTCGGCGGCGGCAACCGCGGCGGCCAGGTGGAGGAAACCTCTACCGTCAACCTCGCGGGCACTGCAACTGTCAACGGCAATGTCTACGGCGGCGGCTTCGGCACTGCTGATAAGGATTCTTCCGTTGCAACGGCAGCCGTCACAATTTCGGGCGGCACGGTGACCGGCGATGTCTACGCGGGCGGCTATCTTGCGGATGTCACCGGTGACGCGGTGGTGACCCTCTCCGGCGGCACGGTCGGCGGCGACATCTACGGCGGCAGCGAAGGCAGCGGCACCGTTGCCGGCAGCAGCACGCTGAACGTCGGCGCGACGGATGCGGCGCGCTACACGACGACGCTCAACAACGTCTACGACTTCGACGTGGCGAACATCACCAATGCCGCCGTGACGGTCGAAGACGTATTCTCCGCCACGCAGATCAGCATTGCGGATTCGACGCTCACGCTGAATTCCGGATTCGACGCCGCGACGACGACGGTCTCGATCGAAGTCGGCGCCTACAACGCGGAAAATGCCGCGCTGGTGCTCGGCAGTGCGGTGGGGACCGCTCCGGCGATCTCGGTCTCCGCGGGAAGCAATGCGCTCACCGAAGCGCGCTACCTTGTCGCGACCGGCTTCGACGACACCACGGCGTTCAGCCTCGACGAGTCGCTGGCAGGGGACTACCTCCTCCGCGCGGTGGATGGCAACATCTACCTCTACAACGCCGATGCGCCGTACTTCACCACCGAGCTGAGCGTCACGCAGGCGGAAGGCGCTTCGGTGGATGGCTACTACAGCTTCACCGCCAACTTCGAAGCGGCCGGGTTGCTCACCGGTTACACGCTGAAGCTCTACGACAGCGCGACGGCGACAACCCCGGTGGACGAGGTTACGCTCGACGCCGACGTGATCGGGCAGGAGTTCACGCTGGAAAACACGACGCAGAGCTTCTGGATCTCGGTCACGGCAAATGGCGAAAACGGCCTGAGCACCGATTCGCCGACCTCCGGACGGCTCGAAGTTGTCGTGAAGGACTACGACAGCCCGGTGATCCAGTCGGTCAGCTCCAATGTGGCGAGCGATGCGATTACCCTCACCTGCGAGGCGACGGACAACTTCGGTGTCACCGGCTACGAATTCATTCTCGACGGTCAGTCGCTGGGTGTGCAGACCGGCAGCGAGATCGCGCTGGATCTCTCGACCCTCACCGCCGGGACGCACAGCTACACGGTCAACGTCTACGACGCGGCGGGCAATCTGGCGACGAGCGCGGAGCAGAGCTTCGACTTCACGCCGGCACCGGTTCCGACGGAACCCGCGAACTTCCTCTACAGCTCGCAGGTCCGGATAAACAACGGCGAGACGGTCACCGTCTACGCGAACTACAGCAACACCGCGGCGGTACTCGAGTACCGGATCGGCGATACCGGCGAATGGCTGACCTACGACGCCACGACCGGTGTGAACGTCTCGTCGAGCACGACGGTGTACTTCCGCGAACAGGGGATCACCGATCCGGTGGAAACCGCGGTCGACGTCACCGTGGTTCCGGCCGATGTGGAGCTCAACGCGGAGGTGATTCTGCTGGCGCCCACGACCGATACCACCTACGAGGTGATCTACAACTTCGCGGATGGAGGTTCGAAGGCGGTGGAACTCTCCGGCAATTCGGTTGAACACTACGCATTGCCGGAAGACACCAAAATCACAATTGTCGAAAAGGACGCTTCCGGCGAAGTCGTGAACACCATCGTGGAGGAAACTCCGGCGGCCAGCACCACGGCCGAAATTCCGGACAAAGTGGTCGCGGTGGACGACGGTCACGACAACCTCTTCTTCGCCATGCCGGTCGGTACCTGGGACGGCAGTTTCAGTGCCCAGCATCTCGGCGACGGTACCTGGGGCGGTACGCAGGAAATTGTCTCGTTGACCGGAAAGAATCGTTTCTCGACGGTATTCACCGGCAGCGATGATGCGACGACCCTGTTCCTGACCGATGACGCCAATGGCGACGCGTTCTTCCTGGATGACGTCTACACCGCCAACGGCAGCGATGCCAGAATCCGCAAGATGAGCGAAATTCAGGCAGGAGCAGGCGATGATATCGTCGACCTCACCAGTACGCGGTTCGCGTATGAGGAACACGCCAGCAAGCAGCTGACGGTCCGCGGCGGAGACGGCAACGACATCCTCTGGGGCAATGCCGGTCACAACATCATGTTCGGAGATGCCGGCAACGACAAGATCTATGGAGGAAGTGACGATGATGTCCTGGTCGGCGGAATCGGTAATGACACGATGCACGGCGGCGGCGGAGACGACATCTTCTGCTACAGCAACAGTTTCGACTGGGGCAGCGACACCATCACGCAGCTCGCCGGCGGCACCGTCACCCTCTATCTGGACGGCATCGACAGAAACGACTGCTCCATCTCTGGCAGCACGCTGACCTGGAATGACGGAACCCACACCGGTTCCATCACCCTCAACGGCGTCAGCTGGGATTCGGTCAAGTTCTACTGCGCCGCAAACGGCGACGGCGATCTTACGAAGCAGTCCGACTACGAGGAGTTGAAGAACAAGGGGGTGTTCGCCGCTATTTCTTCTCACTGATCGCGATTCCGCCGGAGAAAAAGCAATTTTTCTCCGGCGGGACATATCATTAACTATTAACCAGAGGGACCCAGACAATGGAAAAGTTCTCCTATGAGGCTCCGGCGATGACCGAACTCTCCGCCCCGGTGGCGGAAGCGGCGGTTGTTCCGACGCCGGTTGTGTCGTAAGCTGAAATCTTTTCAGCTTGAAAAAACAACACTCTTTCATACAAAATGTGGAAGAGTGTTGATCTTGTTTTCAGAATCAGAGCTTGAACTACCCTGTTCAGCTCAGGGAAATTGAACGTGATCTTACAGGAACTGCCGATAATCGCCGCGAACGGCACCGTCCTTCGCATCGGGGCGCTGGATGAATTTTCGCAACCGGTGCTTGAAACCATCGCCCGCATCCATGAAACCGCCATGCCGCAGCCGCCCTCGCGGGAGAGCGGAGAGTGCCGGGTGCAATTGCTTTCCGTCAAAAGCGCCCTGCCCGATGGGGTTTCCCCGGAGCCGGTGCTGACGGTTCCGGGGGTGGAGATCCACCGCGGCGGGGACACCTTGTACTTCCGTCTGGCGGAAGTTCCGCCGCCGACCTGGGAGGAGAGTCTGCGCTACCGTCTGCCGCTGCTGGCCGCAGTCATGGCCGCGACATTGGAGGGGCGTCAGGTCGTGCTGTTTCACGGCTGCCTGCTGTTGCGCGACGATGGCGAAGGAATCGTGCTGACCGGGGAAAGCGAAGTCGGCAAAAGCACCACCTTCCGCCGCTGGCAGACGGCCGGCGGCCGTGGATTGTGTGACGATCTCATGATTTTGAGCCGGGGAGCCGGTGCGGACGGGCGGAGCTGTTTTTACGCGCAACCGCTCCCAACCTGGAGCCGTTGTCTGCGGGAAGGAATTGCCGCAAAGGAGCTGCGCTATCCTGTCAATGAAAAAATTCCGATTCGCCGGATTCTCTGGCTGACCCGTTCCGCAACGGAACGGGAGGAGCTGATTCCGGTGACGATTCAAAAGTGGCACGGCCAGCTTCTCGCCGCCTGCAACCAGCATATGCTTTTCACCCAGTACGCACTGACGGTGGAGGAACGGCGGCAGCTGGTGTTGGAATGCTGGAAGATCGTGGATGAAATCGATACAATCTATTCTCCGCTCGCCCTTGCGGCCCATCTGCAGGGTAATCTGCGGGAAACGTTGAAACATGTCTGATTTGCGGGAACCGTTATGAAAATCAATCCGCTGGTAATTTATCGTGAAGAGTTCGACAAGAGCGCGGTGCTGTTCCGCCCGGATACCGGAGAGAGCTTCATGCTGAACCGGACCGCCTCCTTCATCTGGAAACAGCTCGAACAGGGCGCCGACCGCGCCGGAATCCTCCAAGCACTGGCCGAGGCCTGCGGGGAGCTTCCGCCCTCGGCGGAAAAGGATCTGGATCAGTTTCTCGCCCGGCTGCAGGCAGGAGGATACCTCGCCGAATGACCGCCGCCGCCGCTCCCAGCTGCCTCATCGCGGGCTTCAGCATGACCCCTCTGCTCCGCAGCGGGGACCGGGTCTTTCTGCAGAAGGTGGAGCGGAACGAGGTCGAACCGGGCGACATCGTCGTATTTTCCCGGCAGGGAAAGAAGATTGCGCACCGGGTGATCCGCACCGCCCCGCTTTTCCAGACGCAGGGCGACGGCAACCCGCAGCCGGATGAACCGCTCGCTCCGGATACGGAACTTTTTCTCTGTCCCTCTTTCGAACGCGACGGCGTCACCACCCCGCTCCGGCGCGGTGCGGCCGGTCTCGCGGAGTTCCGACGCAACCAGCGGCTTCTCCGGCGACGCGAGCTTCAACTCAAGTTCGCCCGCCTCCTCTGCCGGCTGCTGCCGTTCAAACTCCGGGCGGAACAGCTGGAACAGGCCGATTTCGGCCGGCTCCGCGTCTACTACCTGCGGAAGAGGCCCGTTGCCATGGAGCAGGAGGGGCGCTGGCACTGGCTCAGTCTCCCCTGTGCCTGCTTCATCAAACGCGCCCCCCGGCGGGAATTAACCGGCAAAGAGAAGAACGAAGAGCGCTTTGCCGCCCTCTTTTTCCGACTGCTCGGAGCGATGGTATCCGGCACGGCACGGCCGCTTTTTCTCGAACAATCCGAACCATTGCGCCGGGAGCTTTGCCGCCGCGGCAGACTGCAGGGGCTGTCGCCGCTCTTCTACTACACGCTGACCGACGCCCTGCCCCCGGAGTGGCGGTCGCTCTTTCAACTGGATTTTTATACGCAGTCACAGCATGACCTGCGTTACAGCGGCGCGTTGAAACAGCTTGCGGAGCTGTTCCGGGCCGCCGGGACCTCGTTCATCCCGCTCAAGGGAGGAGAACTCGCCTACGAGGTCTACCCGCATCCGGCGCTCCGTCTCCGGCGGGATATGGACATCCTGTTCCGCCGCCCGGAGGTGGAGACGATTTTCCGCACCCTGCAGGAAAACGGCTGGCAATCCGGCGAACAGCGTCACCCGTTCTTCAAGCGCCACCATCTGCCGACGCTCTTCCACCCGGGATTCCCGCCACTGGAGCCGCACTGGCACATTCTGAAGAATCGCACATTTTTCGACCCGGAAATGCTCTGGAGCCTCCCCTGCTCCCGTCCGGAGCCGGGCGATCCGCTCCGCCGCCGCCTGACGCCGGAGGCACACTATCTATTGACGCTTTACAACATGTTCTTCGACCGCTGGCAGTTCGCCTGCCGCGCCCTGCTGGATCTGGCATATCTGCAGAAAAAGTACCCGCTGGACCGCGACCTCATCCGCTCGCTCAACCGGGAGTGGAAGCTGAATCTCGACCTCGGGCTCTGTTACCGGCTGTTTCCGGAGATGTTTCCGGAAGGACAGCGGCTCTTCACCTCCGACGCAGCGATTCCGGAACGGGCGCGCTATGCGATCCGCCGCCTGGCACTGCTCGAATATCCGGAGGCGATCATGCCATTTCTGGCCAACAGCAGCGGTGCGGCGCCTGCCGGGAAAACGTCGGAACCGCACCGGCGCGGACTGTTCCGCCATTTTCGCAAAAAACGTACTGAAACGGAGAAACTGCGGGCTCTGCTGGCCCGGGAGTTCCCGCAGGCGACAGAGCTGAAACTGCGCTATCGCCGGGAAAAGGATTGTTAACCTTTCAACAGAAGGATGAATATGGATCAGAAATCAACCTGGAGCGGGCTGTTATGCCTGCAGATACTCTTCGCCCAGTTCCGGCGCAGCGTGAATTTTTCCGCCATTGTGCCGCAGAGCGTCCGGGAGGAGTATTTGAAGAATCCGGCGGAAACGCTGCTCAAACTGGCCAATGACCAGAAACTGCGCGCCGAGAAGGTCACCTCGACGGAGATCTTTCAAAGTTACCACGGCCCTGCCCTTTTCCGCTGTCGGGACAACACCTGGCTCCTGCTGACCAACACGCTGCAGTGGAAGATGGCGGAGATTCAGGTATTCGATCCCGCCCGCGCCAAGGGGAACACGCCGGAACCGCGCACGCAGGAGATGCTCGAGAAGGAGTTCGGCGGCGAAATCCTGATCTTCCGCAATCTGACGATGGTGGACCACACCAAGCAGACGCGCCTCTACTGCCTCTCCGCCATCGCCCAGCACCACAATACGCAGATGGATCTGCGCCGCGTCATGTACGAATACGCCGTCGGCGACGGCGAGGTGCGCGAAAACCTCTTCCGGCAGATCGCGTCGGATTACAGCTTCAAGACCCGCAAACTCAAGCTGGGCTGGAAGAAGCTCCTCGCCTCCTCCAGCGTGATGCCGGCGATTGCAATCAAAAAAACCGGCACCTACCTCGTCCTCTGCGGCCTGCGCAAGAACGGCGAAGAGCTCGAACTGGTGGTCGTCGACCCCACCGAAGACCTGACGCCGGGCAAACAGTTCCGCTTCTGGAACCGGAAGAAATATGAGCAGGAGTGCACGGGCGAATGCATCCTGCTGAAGAAGACCTACTCGCTCGCCGACGAGAACCAGCCCTTCTCGCTCCGCTGGTTCATTCCGGAATTTCTGAAGCTCAAAGGGGTGTTCGGGCAGATTGCGCTGATGGTGGCGCTGCTGACGATCTTCTCGCTGATCATTCCGCTCTTCTTCCAGATCGTGGTGGACAAGGTGCTGGTGAACCGCACCTACTACACGCTGAACGTGCTCGGCATCGGCATTCTGATCGCCATTTTGTTCAACACGCTGGTCGAATATGTGCGCAGCTACCTCCTGCTCTTCGCCACCAACAAGATCGACATCTCGACCGCGACCAAGACCTTTCAGCACCTGATGCGGCTGCCGGTGGACTTCTTCGAACGGGTTCCCTCCGGCGTGCTGCTCAAGCACATGCAGCAGACCGAGCGGATCCGGGGATTTCTCTCGGGCAATCTCTTCTTCACGGTGCTGGATCTGGCGGCGCTCTGCATCTTCATTCCGTTTCTGCTCTGCTACAGCGTTCAGCTGACGCTGGTGGTGCTGGCCTTCTCGGCATTGATGGCGCTGGTGATCGCGTCGCTGATCAAGCCCTTCCAACACCGGCTGGATGAACTGTACCAGGCGGAAGGGCGGCGCCAGAGCATGCTGGTCGAGGCGATTCACGGCATCCGCACGGTCAAATCGCTGGCGCTCGAACCGGTGGAGAAACGGATCTGGGACGATTCCACCGCCTACGCCATCAAATCCTACTTCCGGGTGGGCAAGATTTCAATGACGGCGCGCAGTCTCAGCCAGATGCTCGAGATGATGATGACCGTCTGCGTGATCTGGTACGGCGCATATCTGGTATTCAACTACTCGATTTCGATCGGAGCGCTGATCGCCTTCCAGATGCTTGCGGGGCGTGTGACCGGGCCGCTGGTGAAGATGGTCGGCCTGATCCACGAATACCAGCAGATCGCGCTCTCGGTCCGGATGCTCGGCGTGGTGATGAACACCCCGCCGGAACCGCGGGGCGGCGGCGTGCGCAATCCGCTGCGCGGAGAAATCTCCTTCGAAAACGTCACCTTCCAGTACCGGCAGGATCTGCCGCAGGTGATCAAACACTTCAACGCGCATATCCCGCAGGGAGCGACCATCGGTTTCGTCGGCCGCTCCGGTTCGGGCAAGACGACGCTGACGAAACTGCTCCAGGGGCTCTATCCGGTCACGACCGGTCTGGTGAAGATCGACGGCATCGACATCCGCGAAATCGACAAGTCGCACCTGCGCAGCAGCATCGGCGTGGTACTGCAGGAGAACTACTTCTTCAGCGGCACGGTCCGCGAAAACATCGCGCTCACCAAGCAGAACGCTTCTCTCGAGGAGATTCTCTACGCGGCGCGGCTCGCGGGAGCGGATGAGTTCATTCAGCGCCTGCCGCGCGGCTATGACACCGTCCTCGAAGAGAACGCTTCGAACCTCTCCGGCGGCCAGAAACAGCGCCTCGCCATTGCGCGGGCCCTGCTGACCAATCCGCCGGTGCTGATCTTCGACGAGGCGACCAGCGCGCTCGATCCGGAGAGCGAGGCGGTGATCCAGCGGAATCTCAAGGCGATCGCCAGCGGGCGGACCGTGCTGATCGTGTCGCACCGCCTGAGCATCGTCAGCCACGCCGACCAGATTCTGGTGCTGAACAACGGCGAATTGTCCGACTCCGGCACGCATCAGGAGCTTCTGAGCCGCGATGGAATTTACAAGGAGTTCTGGTGCCAGCAGATGGGAGAGGTGAAATAATGAAGAAAGAGAAAGTTTCCGATGCCGTGATCGAATTCCAGCCGGATGCGCTGGAGATCAAGAACGAACGGCTGCCGCGTCTGATCCGGCTCTGCGTCTGGCTGCCGGTGGTGCTGGTTGCGGCGGTGCTGATCTGGGCGTGGTGCTCCGAAGTGGATGTGATCGTCCAGGCGAACGGCAAACTGGTGACCGACCGGCCGACGATCGTGATGAAGCCGCTGGAGCGTTCGGTCATCAAGGAGATCAACGTCAAGATCGGCGACGTGGTGAAGCCGGACCAGATTCTGATCACCTTCGACCCGGCGCTCAACCAGGCGGAGGCGGAACGGCTCAAAAATGAGCTCGACACCCTGACCGCCCAGTTCAACCGGCTCCGGGCGGAATTCGACCGGAAACCCTACCCGGATTCCGGCCGGAACCAGTTCGAAAAGTGGCAGTACGCGATCTACCGCCAGCGGCAGGAGTACTACAACCAGCGCATCGCCTACTTCGACGCCATGCTCTCCCAGGTGGCCGCCTCGATCAAGAGCCGGAAGGACTCGCTGATGAAACAGCAGGAGCGGCTGGACGCGGTCAAGAAACTCGAAGAGATGTTCCAGACCCTGCACGACAAGAAGGCGGCCTCGCTGAAGGAGCTGATCCAGATTTCGATCACCCGCATGGAGATGGAGGCGACCGTGGACGAGCTGGAGAACGACCTGCTCGAACTCACCCACCAGCAGGGGAGCACCCGGGCGGAGAAGAATTCGTTCATTCAGGAGTGGCGCAACAGCATCTCCGAGGAGATGGTTTCGGTCGACCGCAACCTCATCTCGACCCGCAAGGAGTACGACAAGGTGAAACGGCTGATCGAATATGTCTATCTGCGCGCGCCCTGCGAAGCGGTGGTGCACGAGATCGCCTCTTTCTCGCCGGGGTCGGCCGTGCGCGAGGCGGAGGCGCTGATCACGCTGATTCCGCTGAGCGGCGAGATCGAGCTGGAAAGTGAAATCCGGCCGCAGGACATCGGCAAAGTGGCGATCGGTTCAGAGGTCCGAATCAAGCTGAACGCCTATCCGTTCCAGAAGCACGGGACGTTGAACGGCGTCATCCGGAACATCTCGGAAAACACCCTGCAGCGGGAAGGCTCCACCTTCACCGGCAACCAGGAGGAATCGCCCAGCTATTACCGTGCGCGGATCACCATCTCCGGCAAGCTTCAGCATGTGAAGGACAATTTCCGGCTGATTCCCGGCATGGAGGGGATTGCGGAGATCAAGACCGACCGCCGCCGGGTGATCGAGTACTGGCTCTACCCGCTGATCAAGGCGCTGGACGAAGCCGCGCGCGAACCGTAACCTTTCCCCGGCCCGACGGCCGTTGGAACTCCTCCAGACGCAATCGGGCCGGATATCCACCTTTTTTCGTCATGCTTGCC